>JBOGDQ010000069.1:0-5471 GCA_050742975.1 Jatrophihabitantaceae bacterium | reverse complement strand
CTCCTCGGGTGTGGTGACCTCGACGGCCATCATCGGCTCGAGCAGGACCGGGTTGGCCTTCCTGGCCGCGGCCTTGAAGATCATCGATCCGGCGATCTTGAACGCCATCTCGGACGAGTCGACGTCGTGGTAGCCGCCGTCGGTCAGCGTCATCTTGACGCCCACCAGCGGGTAGCCGGCCAGGATGCCGTACTGCATCGCCTCCTGGGCGCCCTGGTCGACCGACGGGATGAACTCCTTCGGGATGCGGCCACCGGTGACCGCATTCTCGAACTCGTAGGTCGGGCCGTCGCTGGTGAGCTCGAGCGGCTCGAGCCTGATCTGGACCTTGGCGTACTGGCCGGAGCCACCCGTCTGCTTCTTGTAGGTGAGGTCCTCGCGCTCGACGACCCGGCGGATCGTCTCGCGGTAGGCCACCTGCGGCTTCCCGACGTTGGCCTCGACCTTGAATTCGCGGCGCATGCGGTCGACCCAGACCTCCAGGTGCAGCTCGCCCATGCCGGCGATGATCGTCTGGCCGGTGTCCTCGTCGGTACGGACCTGGAACGTCGGGTCCTCGTCCGCCAGCTTCTGGATCGCGACGCCCAGCTTCTCCTGGTCGCTCTTGGTCTTCGGCTCGATGGCGACGTAGATGACCGGATCCGGGAACGTCATCGACTCCAGGATGATCGGCTTCTGCGGGTCCGACAGCGTGTCGCCGGTCGTCGTCTGCTTGAGGCCGGCCACGGCGATGATGTCGCCGGCGCCGGCGCGTGGCAGCTCCTCACGCTTGTTCGCGTGCATCTGGTAGATCTTGCCGATGCGCTCCTTGCGGTCCTTGGTCGAGTTCAGCACCTGGGCGCCGTTCTCGACCACGCCGGAGTAGATGCGCACGTAGGTCAGCTTGCCGAGGTGCGGGTCGGTCGCGATCTTGAACGCCAGCGCCGACAGCGGCTCGGACTCGTCGGTCCTGCGCTCGGCCGGCGTCTCGCCGTCCTGCAGCGTGCCGGTGACGTGGTCCACGTCCAGCGGCGAGGGCAGGTAGTCGACGACGGCGTCGAGCATCGGCTGGACGCCCTTGTTCTTGAACGCCGATCCGGTGAGCACCGGGTTGACTAGGTCGGCCAGGGTGGCCTTGCGGATCGCGGCCTTCAGCGTCGGCACGTCGATCTCTTCGCCGTCGAGGTACGCCTCGGCGATCGAGTCATCGACGTCGGCGAGCTGCTCGAGCAGCTTGTCGCGGTACTCGGCAGCCTGACCGGCCAGGTCGGCCGGGATCTGTTCGACGGCGAACTCCTCGCCGAGCTGGGTCTCCCCGCGCCAGGTGAGCGCGCGCATCTCGACCAGGTCGACGACGCCGACGAAGTCGGCCTCGTTGCCGATCGGCAGCTGCAGGACCAGCGCGTTGGCATTCAATCGGTCCTTCATCATCTGCACGCAGTGGAAGAAGTCGGCACCGGTCCGGTCCAGCTTGTTCACGAAGCACATGCGCGGGACGCTGTACTTGTCCGCCTGCCGCCAGACCGTCTCGGTCTGCGGCTCGACACCGGCAACACCGTCGTACACCGCGACGGCACCGTCGAGAACACGCAGCGACCGCTCGACCTCGACCGTGAAGTCGACGTGCCCGGGGGTGTCGATGATCTGGATCGTGTGACCCTTCCACGTGCACTTGGTGGCCGCGGATGTGATCGTGATGCCGCGCTCCTGCTCCTGCTCCATCCAGTCCATCGTGGCTGCGCCGTCGTGGACCTCACCGATCTTGTAGTTGATTCCGGTGTAGAACAGGATGCGCTCGGTCGTCGTGGTCTTGCCCGCGTCGATGTGCGCCATGATCCCGATGTTGCGGGTCCTGGCGAGCTCGGCGTTGTTAGCCATGATTCCTTCTCGTCTTTGTTGCGGCGGGCTTTGTCTTTGTCTGTCGGGGTTTATTACCAGCGGTAGTGGGCGAAGGCCTTGTTCGACTCGGCCATCTTGTGCGTGTCCTCGCGGCGCTTGACTGCGGCGCCGAGACCGTTGCTCGCGTCGAGCAGTTCGTTGGTCAGCCGCTCGGTCATCGTCGTCTCACGGCGCAGCCGCGAGTAGCTGACCAGCCAGCGCAGGGCCAGCGTGGTGCTGCGGCCCGGCTTGACCTCGATCGGGACCTGGTAGGTGGCGCCACCGACGCGGCGGCTCTTGACCTCGATGGCCGGCTTGACGTTGTCCAGCGCCCGCTTGAGCGTGATCACCGGGTCGGTGCCGCCGGACTTCTCGCGGGTTCCCTCGAGGGCGCCGTACACGATCTTCTCGGCGACCGAGCGCTTGCCGCTCAGCAGGATCTTGTTGACCAGCTGGGTGACGAGCGGGGATTGGTAGACCGGGTCGATCACGAGTGGACGACGCGGGGCCGGGCCCTTGCGAGGCATTAGCTCTTCTCCTTCTTCGCGCCGTACTTGCTTCGTGCCTGCTTGCGGTTGCGGACGCCCTGGGTGTCCAGCGAACCGCGGATGATCTTGTACCGCACGCCGGGCAGGTCCTTGACGCGACCGCCGCGCACCAGCACGATCGAGTGCTCCTGCAGGTTGTGCCCCACGCCGGGGATGTAGGCCGTGACCTCGATACCGCTGGTCAGCCGCACCCGAGCCACCTTGCGAAGCGCCGAGTTCGGCTTCTTCGGGGTGGTCGTGTAGACGCGGGTGCACACACCGCGACGCTGCGGAGAACCCTTAAGCGCCGGGGTCTTCGTCTTGCCGATCTTGTCTTCGCGGCCCTTGCGGACCAGCTGCTGGATCGTAGGCATGCGGCCTGCAATCTCCTCGCTCGCTCGAGTTGATGCTCTGAACTTCGGTGTTCGTTCGGGACTGCGCGCTACCGCGTGGCCCCGGCGATTTCCCTGCTGTTGTCTTGTCCGCCCTCCGGTCCCCGAGGTCGGGCGTGTCGCCCGGTCCCAGGCCAGCCCGAAGGAGATTTGCTCGGTCTGGACGGATGGCCCCGCGCACCGGAATCGAGTGAGATCGCCAGGCACAGGTCGGGGCCCGGATTCCTCCGGGCACAAGAAAGCACACTACCTGGGTACGCCGCGGAGTTCCAAATCCCAGCCGGGGCGGGCCCCGACAGGAGCCCGCCCCGGATACCGACCTGGGTCAGCGGTAGTCGTCGTAGCCGAACTCGTCCAGCGGAACCGCCGGCCCGAGCCCGCTCGAGCCGAAGCCGAGGTAGTCGTTCTCGTCGTACCCGGCCATGGAGAACGCCGCGGCGCGGGCCTCCTCGGTCGGGTTGACCTCGACGTTGCGGTACCGCGGGATCCCCGTGCCGGCCGGGATCAGCTTGCCGATGATCACGTTCTCCTTCAGGCCGACGAGCGAGTCGCTCTTGGCCGAGATCGCCGCGTCGGTGAGGACGCGGGTCGTCTCCTGGAACGAAGCCGCCGACAGCCACGACTCGGTCGCCAGCGAGGCCTTGGTGATGCCCATCAGCACCGGACGACCGGACGCCGGCTCGCGGCCCTCGGCCACGACACGACGGTTCTCAGCCTCGAACGCGCTGCGCTCGACCAGCGAACCGGGCAGGAACTCGGTCGCGCCCGACTCGATCACCGTGATGCGCTTGAGCATCTGCCGGATGATGACCTCGATGTGCTTGTCGTGGATCGCGACACCCTGGCTGCGGTAGACCTCCTGGACCTCGCGCACCAGGTGCAGCTGCACCTCGCGCGGGCCCATGATCCGCAGCACGTCGTGCGGGTTGACCGCACCGGTGACCAACTGCTGGCCGGCCTCGACGCTGTCGCCGTCGGTGACCAGCAGGCGGGCCCGCCGGGTGATCGGGTACTCGCGCTCCTCGGTGCCGTCGTCGGGCGTGATGACCACGCGCCGCGACGAGCCCTTGGTGCCGTCGGACTCCTCGACCCGCACCCGCCCGGAGGCCTCGGCGATCGGGGCGACGCCCTTGGGGACGCGCGCCTCGAACAGCTCGGCCACGCGGGGCAGGCCGTGCGTAATGTCCTCGCCGGCGATACCGCCGGTGTGGAAGGTACGCATGGTCAGCTGGGTGCCGGGCTCGCCGATGGACTGGGCCGCGATGATGCCGACAGCCTCGCCGACGTCGACCAGCTTGCCGGTGGCCAGCGAACGGCCGTAGCACGTCGCACAGGTGCCGAACGCCGACTCGCAGGTCAGCACCGAGCGCACCCGGACGTCCGTGACGCCGGCCTCGACCAGCACGTCGATCAGCACGTCGCCGAGGTCCGAGTTACCGGCCGCGAGGACCTTGTTGCCGACCTTGACGTCCTCGGACAGGACCCGGGCGTAGGCCGAGGTCTCGACGTGCAGGTCCTTGACGAGCTTGCCGTCCGGACCGGCGGCCGCGATCGTCAGCGCGACGCCGCGGTCGGTGCCGCAGTCCTCCTCGCGGATGATCACATCCTGGCTGACGTCGACCAGGCGGCGGGTCAGGTAGCCCGAGTCGGCCGTGCGCAGCGCCGTGTCGGCAAGACCCTTGCGCGTGCCGTGCGTGGAGATGAAGTACTCCAGGACGGACAGGCCCTCGCGGAAGTTGGTCTTGATCGGACGCGGGATGATCTCGCCCTTGGGGTTGGACACCAGACCGCGCATGCCGGCGATCTGCCGCATCTGCATCATGTTTCCGCGGGCGCCGGAGTTGACCATGATGAATACCGGGTTCGTCGGAGGGAAGTTCTCCTCCATCTCCTTCGCGACCTCGCTGGTGGCCTTCGTCCACACCTCGACGAGCTCCTGCCGGCGCTCCTCCTCGGTGATCACACCGCGCTGGTACTGCTTCTCGATCTTGTCCGCGTCCTTCTCGTAGCGGTCCAGGATCTCGGCCTTCCTCGGCGGCGTCACGACGTCGTCGATGGCGATGGTGATGCCCGACCGGGTCGCCCAGTGGAAACCGGCCGACTTGAGCGCGTCCAGCGTCTGCGCCACGACGACCTTCGGGTAGCGCTCGGCCAGATCGTTGACGATCTGACCCAGCTCCTTCTTGGTGACGTCGTAGTTGACGAACCGGTAGTCCTCCGGCAGCAACTCGTTGAACAGGCACCGGCCGAGCGAGGTCTCCAGGCGGGCCTGCCGGCCGGACTCCCAGCCCTCGGGAGCCTGCCACGGCGCCTTGCCCGGACCGTTGTCGACCGAGCGCACCCCGTCGACACGCAGCAGCACCCGGTCCTGCAGGTGCAGCTGGCCGCGCTCGCGGGACATCAGTGCCTCGGCCGGCGAGGTGAAGCTCGGGGCCTGCCCGGGCTTGGCCTTGCTGACCAGATCCTCGCGCTCGCGGGTCAGGTGGAACAGGCCCAGGATCATGTCCTGGGTCGGCATGGTCACCGGACGACCGTCGGACGGCTTGAGGATGTTGTTCGTCGACAGCATCAGCACCCGGGCTTCGGCCTGCGCCTCGGCCGACAGCGGCACGTGCACCGCCATCTGGTCACCGTCGAAGTCGGCATTGAAGGCGGTGCAGACCAGCGGGTGGATCTGGATCGCCTTGCCCTCGAC
>JBOGDQ010000068.1:0-15058 GCA_050742975.1 Jatrophihabitantaceae bacterium | reverse complement strand
ATCGGGGAGTTTGCCGTCCGCCTGTCGGACGGCAAACTCCCGAATCGTGTCGGTCGCGTAGACGGCGGACAGGGCCGGCTGGGCGACGGCGGCGTCGGTGATGCCCAAGCCGCGCTGCCACAGAGCGACGTGCACGGCCCAGTCCGGGCGGCCGGGCAGGCCGTACTCGCGTGTGCCGTCCAGCGGATCAATGATCCACACCCGGTCGGCGGACAGGCGCGCTGGTGAGTCGGCGGACTCCTCCGACAGCACCGCATCGCCGGGGCGGTGCGCCGCGAGCTGGTCGAGCAGCATCGTGTTCGAGTCGGCGTCCCCGCGCTTGCCCAGCTCCTTGCCGGTCAGCCCGCTGGTCGCCTGCAGGCCGAGCAGCAGGTCGCCGGCCCGCACCGCCAGATCGGCCGCGAGCCGCGCGTCCGAGACCGTCACTGCTCGAGCCGCTCGATCCGGTCCAGCACGAAGCCGGCCAGCGTCCCCGCGTCGCCGTCGGACGGGCGCAGCAGCAGGTCGGGCGTCTGGGGCGCCTCGTACGGATCGTCGATGCCGGTGAAGCCGGTGATCTCGCCGGCCCGCGCCTTGGCGTACATGCCCTTCGGGTCGCGCTGCTCGCACACCTCGAGCGGGGTGTCCATGAACACCTCGAGGAACGGCAGGGCGGCTGCCTCGTGCGCCGAGCGCGCGGCATCGCGGTCGACCCGGTACGGGCTGACCAGCGAGACGATCGCCACGACACCGGCGTCGGCCATCAGTTGTGCGACCGCGCCGACCCGGCGCACGTTCTCGGCCCGGTCCTGCGCGGAGAAGCCGAGGTCCTTGTTCAGCCCGTGCCGCAGGTTGTCCCCGTCGAGCAGGTAGGCAGGGCGCCCAGCAGCCACGAGGCGGCGCTCCAGTTCGACGGCCAGGCTGGACTTGCCCGAGCCGGACAGTCCGGTAATCCAGAGCGTCACACCCTTCGTGGCGCGCTGCTCGCGGTTCACCGCCCCGCCGTGCCACACGACGGTCGACTCACGCTGGCTGGGACCGGTGATCATGCCCGCGGCGACGGTGTTGTTCGTGGTCTCGTCGATCAGGATGAAGCTGCCGGTCTCGCGGTTGCGGCGGTACGGGTCGAACTGCAGGCTCTGCTGGGTCCGCAGCCGCACGCGGCCGATCTCGTTCAGGCTCAGGTCCGCGGCGCCCTCGTCGCGGTGCAGGGAGTTGATGTCCAGCCGGTACTCCAGCGCCTTGACCGAGGCCCGCGTGGCGCGCGTCGTGTGCAGGATCGTGTACGTGGCGCCCTCGGCCAGCCGGACGTCGGAGGTCAGCCAGCACACCATCGCGTCGATGTCCTGACCGGAGTGCGGCCGGTTCGCCGGGCGGCAGATCAGGTCCCCGCGGCTGATGTCGATCTGGTCGGCGAGCTCGAGCGTCACGGCCTGGCCCGCGAACGCCTCGTCGAGTTCGGTGCCGCCCGGGCCGCGCACCGCCTTCACCTGGGTGGAGAACCCGGACGGCAGCACGGTGACGTCATCGCCCGGGCGGAACACGCCGCCTGCGACCGTTCCGGCGTAGCCGCGATAGTCGTGGAAATCCTGCTGCCGTGGGCGGATGACGTACTGCACCGGGAACCGCGCGTCAATGAGGTTGCGGTCGGAGGCCACGTGCAGGTCCTCCAGGTGATGCAGCAGGGACGTGCCCTCGTACCAGGGCATGTTCTCGCTGACCGTCACCACGTTGTCGCCGCCGAGTGCGGAGATCGGGATGAAGGTGAGGTCGTTCACCTGCAGCTTGGTGGCGAAGCTGCGGAACTCGGCCCGGATCTGCTCGTACCGCTCCTGGGAGAAGTCGACGAGGTCCATCTTGTTGATGCACAGGACCAGGTGCGGGATGCCGAGCAGGCTGGCCAGGAATGCGTGCCGGCGCGACTGCTCCAGGACGCCGTTGCGCGCGTCGATCAGCACGAGCGCGACGTCCGCCGTCGACGCGCCGGTGACCATGTTCCGCGTGTACTGGATGTGCCCGGGGGTGTCGGCGATGATGAACTTGCGGCTGGGCGTTGCGAAGTAGCGGTAGGCGACATCGATCGTGATGCCCTGCTCGCGCTCGGCCCGCAGCCCGTCGGTGAGCAGGGCCAGGTCGGGAGCGCTCTGCCCCCGGGCATGGCTGGTCGCCTCGACGGCGTCGAGCTGGTCCTCGAAGATCGCCTTGGAGTCGAACAGCAGTCGGCCGATCAGGGTGGACTTTCCGTCGTCGACCGAGCCGGCGGTCGCGATCCGCAGTAGCTGGGAGGGCATTTAGAAGTACCCCTCCTTCTTGCGGTCTTCCATACCGGCTTCGGAGATGCGGTCGTCCGCGCGGGTGGCGCCGCGCTCGGTGATCCGTGCCGCGGCGACCTCGGCCACCACAGCCTCGGCGGTGGCGGCGTCGGACTCGACGCAGCCGGTGCAGGTGGCGTCGCCGATCGTCCGGAACCGGACCATGGCCTGGAACCGCTGCTCGTCGCCGATCGGCTCGATGAACCGGTTCACCGCAAGCAGCATGCCGTCGCGCTCGAGCACCTCGCGCCGGTGCGCGTAGTAGAGCGGCGGGAGTTCGATGTTCTCGCGCAGGACGTAGGACCAGATGTCGAGTTCGGTCCAGTTGGACAGCGGGAACACGCGCATGTTCTCGCCCTTCTTATGCCGCCCGTTGTACAGGGACCAGAGCTCGGGCCGCTGGTTGCGCGGGTCCCACTGGCCGAACTCGTCCCGGAAGCTGAACACCCGCTCCTTGGCGCGGGCCTTCTCCTCGTCGCGGCGCGCACCGCCGAAGACGGCGCCGAACCGGTTCTCCCGGATGCCGCGCAGCAGCGTCGCGGTCTGCAGCTTGTTGCGGGGCGCGTTCGGACCGCCCTGCTCGATTGTCCGGCCGGCGTCGATGTCGTCCTGCACGCTGGCGACGATCAGCCGCAGGTCGTACCGGTCGACCGTCCGGTCGCGAAAGGCGAGCACCTCGTCGAAGTTCTGCCCGGTGTCGACATGCATGACCGGGAACGGGACGGGCGCCGGCCAGAACGCCTTGACCGCGAGGTGCAGCATCACCACCGAGTCCTTGCCGCCGGAGAAGAGCATGCCCGGACGCTCGATGGTCGCGGCCACCTCACGGAAGATGTGGATCGACTCGGCCTCGAGCTTGTCGAGATCGGTCAGTTCGTACGTTGCTGTCATGTTTTGCCTCTGCGAGTGATGTCGTCGCGAGGGCGCCGCCCTCCCCTCGGTGAACACCAAGTTTGCACCGTTCTATTGCCCGTGGCGAAGCCAGGGCCAATGAGGCGGCCGGGCTCAGCCGGCGATCACCTTGTTCGGGTCGTACAGCACGACCGTTCCCGCGACCATGTCGTGCAGCGACTTACGCTGCTTTCCGGCGCAGAACATGATGAACGAGATCAGCTCTGTGACGATGCTCAGGACCCCGTCGACGATGCGCCCGATGATCTCGCGCAGCGCCATGTAGCCCCACGAAGCCGGCCGGTGCTCGTCCGGTCGCCAGACCCGCATGCCGAGGACCTGCAGCGCCGGCGTCTGCCCGCGACCCCAGACGATCAGGCCCCAGATGACGTAGCCGATGCCGAGGGTGACGATCGTCAGCAGGATCGACAGGAACCAGGCACCGATCCGACGACCGACCGAGGCCAGCTCGGTGCCCTGGGGCAGCAGCAGGCCGCTGCGCCCGTCCAGGAACATGCCCGGCGGAACGGACTGGGGTGCCACCTGGCCGTAGCCGTAGCCCGGCGGCACCGCGGGAGCCGGCGGGTAGTACGGCGCTCCCGGCTGCGTCGGTTGCGGCTGTTGCGGAGGCGGCGGCGGGTGGAAGCCCTTGGGCTGGTACGGGTCGTCCGGGTTGTCCGGGCCGCTCGGGTTGGTCGGATCGCTCATGGCGCAGTCTCCCGGGATGCGAGTGGGCTGTTCCCTGACGATAGCGAGCTGCGGCCGGAACGGGCGGGGAACGGACCGTTAGGCTGGGCCGTGTTGCACATCGTGTTCGTCGAACCCCGCATCCCGCCGAACACGGGCAACGCGATCCGGCTGTCCGCCGTGACCGGCGCGCACCTGCACCTCGTCGAGCCACTCGCCTTCGAACTGTCCGACGCCAGGTTGCGCCGGGCCGGGCTCGACTATCACGATCTCGCGACGGTCACGGTTCATCCCACGTTGATCGACCTGTGGAACGACGTCCTGCCCGCTCGCGTCTTCGCCTTCACCGCAGCAGCTATCACGTCGTACGCCGACGTCCGGTACCGGCGCGGTGACGTGCTGATGTTCGGCCCCGAACCGACCGGTCTACCAGAGGCCGTGCTCGAGGACCCGAATGTCACCGACCGGCTGCGCATCCCGATGCTGGCGGGTCGGCGCTCGCTGAACCTGGCCAACGCGGCTGCCATCGCCACGTACGAGGCGTGGCGCCAGCTCGACTTCGTTGGCGCGAGGACCGGCGCTTGACGCGAGGCAGAATACTCGAGTGACCCTGCTCGCTGACCCCGTTGCCACGCTGCGCGCGCTGGTGGGCTCCGGCGGCGTCGTCGTGCTGAGCGGCGCGGGGATCTCCACCGAGTCCGGGATACCCGACTACCGCGGGCCGTCCGGCGCACTGCGCAGAAGCACGCCGATGACGTATCAGACGTTCGTCGGCGACCCCGCGGCCCGGCACCGGTACTGGGCGCGCAGCTACCTCGGCTGGCGGCAGATCGCCTCGGCCCGTCCGAACGCGGGCCACCGCGCCGTCGCCGAACTGCAGCGGCGCGGGCTTCTCGACGCGATCGTGACGCAGAACGTGGACGGACTGCACCAGAGTGCGGGGGCACGCGAGGTCATCGAGCTGCACGGAGGCCTCGACCGCGCGGTGTGCCTGGCCTGCGGCGCACGCGAGCCCCGTGCCGATCTCGACGCTCGCCTGCGCACGGCAAACCCCGCCTTCGATGCGCACGTCGCCGCGGTCAATCCGGACGGGGACGTCGAGCTGGCGGACGGCGCGCTGGCGCGGTTCACCATGGTCGGCTGCGCCTCGTGCGCGAGTGGCCCGGTGAAGCCGGACGTCGTCTTCTTCGGCGAGAACGTGCCGGCCGAGCGGGTCGAACGCTGCTACCGACTCGTCGACGACGCTCGCTGCCTGCTCGTGCTCGGCTCCTCGCTCACCGTGCTCTCCGGGTTCCGCTTCGTCCGCCGGGCCGCGGCACTCGGCACGCCGATCGCGATCGTCAACCAGGGAGCCACCCGCGGGGACGAGCTGGCGACGGTCCGGGTGGACGCCCCGCTCGGCGAAGCACTTCCCGCCCTGCTCGGCTGACGCGCGCTACAGCTGCGCGTACTCGACAGCGGTGTCGGCCAACCGCTCCGGGTCGACGACCCGGCCCTGCTCGATCAGCGGCTTGACCGCGTCGACGACGTCCCACACGTTGACGTTCATCGCGGCCCTGATCCTGCTGTCCGCGTCGAGCCAGAACGCGACGAACTCGCGCGTGGCCAGGTCACCGCGCACGACGACCCGGTCGTAGGAACCCTTGGGCGCGTAGCCGACGTACTCCATGCCCAGGTCGTACTGGTCGCTGAAGAAGTACGGCAACTCGGTGTACTCATCCTCGCCCCCGAGCATCGCGGCCGCGGCGATCGCAGGCTGGTTCAGCGCCGTGGCCCAGTGCTCGACCCGGACGCGCGTCCCGAGCGTGGGGTGCTCGTGGTTGGCGATGTCACCCACCGCGTAGACGTCCGGGTCGCTCGTGCGCAGTGACGCGTCGACCAGCACGCCGTTGTCCAGCGCCAGGCCCGCGGTCTCGGCGATGGCGACGTTCGGCAGCACGCCCACGCCGACCACGATCGCATCGGCGGGCAAGCTCGCACCGTCGGCCAGCCGCACGCCGCTCACCCTGCCGTCGGTGACGGTGAGCTGCTCGAGCTTCGCGCCCAGCCGCAGGTCGACGCCGTTGGCCGTGTGCAGGTCCGCGAACACCTGCGCGATGTCCGGGCCGAGCACGCCCAGCAGCGGGAGGTCGGCCACCTCGACGACCGTGACCTCGGTGCCCGCACCGCGCGCGGCCGCGGCCACCTCGAGCCCGATCCAGCCCGCGCCGATGATCACCAGGTGCTTGCCCGGGCCGAACGTGCCGCGGATCGCGTCGGAGTCCTCGCGGCTGCGCAGGTAGTGCACCCCCTCCGCGTCGGAGCCCGGCAGGCTCAGCCGGCGGGGGACAGCACCGGTCGCGAGCAGCAGCTTGTCGTAGTGCAGCGCGGCTCGGTCGGCGAACCTCACCTCGTGCGCCCGGGTGTCGAGTGAACTCGCGTGGACGCCGAGGCGCAGGTCGACGTCGTGCTCGTCGTACCAGTCCTGTGACAGCGTGATCGCGTCCTCGAACGGGCTGGAGCCGGCCAGGTAGCTCTTGGACAGCGGCGGCCGCTCGTAGGGCAGGTGCCGTTCGTCGCCCACGAGGGTCAGGCCGCCGTTGTAGCCGGCTCCGCGCAGCGCCTCGGCGGCCTTCGCGCCGGCGAGACCGCCGCCGACGATCACGATGTTGGAAGCTGTGGCCATGTCCGTGTTCCCTTCGAGCGAATCGATGCGAATCGGTCTCGTACGATCAGGCGCCGCGCCCGGTCAGCGCGAAGAACTCCCCGCGCGATCTGGAGTCCTCGCGCAGCGTGCCGAGCAGGGTCGAGGTCACCGTAGACGAGCCGGTGGCGCGCACGCCGCGCAACGTCATGCAGGTGTGTTCGGCCTCGATCACCACGCCGACCCCCTTCGGGGCCAGCTGCTCGTCCAGCCAGTTCGCGACCTGCTTGGTCAACCGCTCCTGAACCTGCGGCCGGGCCGCGAAGTGGTTGACGACCCGCGCCAGCTTGGACAGTCCGAGGATGCGCTCGCCGGGCAGGTAGCCGACGTGGGCAATCCCGACGAACGGCAGCAGGTGGTGCTCGCACACCGATCGCACCGGAATGCTGCGCGCAAGCACGAGTTCGTCGTAGCCCTCGTCGTTGGCAAAGGTGGTCAGGTCGAACGCTGCCGGCGTGAACAGCTCGGCGTAGGCGCGCACCAGGCGGCCCGGGGTCCCGCGCAGGTTCTCGGTGTCGGTGCCGACACCCAATGCGTGCAGCAGGTCGGCAGCGGCCCGCTCGGCAGCGACGAGATCGATGTCAGCAACCGGGGGGACGACCCGCAGCGGCCGGACGGCTGTGGGATCGATGGCGATCGGCTGGCTCGTCATTGCGCGTCTCCTCTATTCGGATAATTGACGCTAGTCCAATTACCAATGTGCAGTCAACCTAGGAATATTGGCGAGTTACAGCAACAGCGATTGGCTCTATGCTGGACGCATGGACCGGCTGGCCGTTGCCGCGATCGCGGCGCTCGAGGACGACGTGCGCGCCGCGCTGTTCGCCTGCGTGCGGGACGCGCCGGGGCCGCTGACGCGCGAGGCCGCCGCGGACGCCGTCGGGATCTCCCGCAAGCTCGCCGCGTTCCACCTGGACAAGCTTGTGTCGGCCGGTCTGCTGAAGGCACGGATCGAGGCGGTCGGGCCGCGCCGGGTCGGGCGGGCCCCGAAAGTTTACGAGCCGTCCGGGCGCGATGTCGTCGTGGGCGTCCCGCAGCGTGAGCACCGCGCACTCGCCGAGATCCTGCTCGCCGCGGTGCTCGGCGAGCGCACAGGAGAGCGGGCCACCGACGCCGCGTTTCGCGTCGCACGAGAGCGCGGAGCCGAGGTCGGTAACACGGAGCGCGAACGCGTGCGGCCGGGTCGGATCGGCGCCGAGCGGGCGCTGACGATGGCCAGCCAGGTGCTGCAGTCCGAGGGCTACGAGCCGGCGCGTGACGGTGCCGCCGTCCGGCTGCGCAACTGTCCGTTCCATCCGCTGGCTCAGTCCTCGCCCGAACTCGTCTGCGGTCTGAACCACGCCTACCTGTGCGGCGTGCTCGAAGGGCTTCGGGCCGACGGCTCGGTCGAGGCGGTGCTCGCCCCGCGAGAGGGCGCGTGCTGCGTGGAACTGCATCGCCGCTGACGCCGTCCGGACCGTACGATTGAGGCGTGCTCGTCGCCATCGCCGCGTTCTCGCTCGCTGCCGCATTCATCGTGGTGCTGCCGGGACCGGACACGCTCGTCGTCGTTCGCGGTGTCATGCGCGGCGGCCGGCGTCGGGGCGCGCTGACGGCGCTCGGCAACCTGTGCGGCCTGGCGGTCTGGGTGGCGGCCGCTGCGCTCGGTCTCGCGGCCGTCCTGCGGGCGAGCGAGGTCGGCTACGAGCTGCTGCGCATCGCCGGAGCGGCGTATCTGGTGTGGCTGGGCGTCCGGGCGGTTCGCTCCGCGCGCGCGAGGGCGGCGGAGGCTCCGGAGCATCCCGGGCGCGCGGGTGTGCTCGGGACCGGTTTCGGCGCGGGCTTGATCACGAACCTGCTCAACCCGAAGGTGGGCGTCTTCTTCGTGACCTTCCTGCCCGGATTCGTCCCGCACGGCGATCCCGTCGGGGTTACCTCGCTGCTGTTCGGCGCGATCTTCATCGTGCTCACCGCGGCGTACTGGGTGGTCCTGCTCGGCCTGGCCGCGAAGGTCACTGCCTGGATGAACGCGCCCCGAGTCCGTCGCCGCTTGGACCTGATCACCGGGGCGATCCTGGTCGCGTTCGGCGTGCGGCTCGTCACCGAGTAGCCGGCGTTGCCCGCGGCGTGGGCTCCACGGCATGATCGGGCGATGGCACATGAGGTTCGCGGCGTCGTCAGCCGGGCCAAGGGCGAGCCGGTCCGGCTCGAGACGGTCCTCGTTCCTGACCCCGGTCCCGGTGAGGCGCTCGTGCGCGTCCAGGCATGCGGGGTGTGCCACACCGACCTGCACTACCGCGAGGGCGGCATCAACGACGACTTCCCGTTCCTGCTCGGCCATGAGGCCGCCGGTGTGATCGAGGCGGTCGGCGACGAGGTCACGGACGTCGCACCTGGTGATTTCGTGATCCTCAACTGGCGGGCAGTCTGCGGCAGCTGCCGGGCCTGCCGGCGCGGCCGTCCGTGGTACTGCTTCAACACGTTCAACGCAGCGCAGCCGATGACGCTCGCCGACGGCACGCCGCTGTCGCCCGCGCTCGGCATCGGTGCGTTCGCGGACAAGACGCTCGTGCACGCCGGCCAGTGCACCAAGGTGGATTCGTCGGTGCGCCCCGAGGTCGCCGGCCTGCTCGGCTGCGGTGTGATGGCCGGGCTCGGCGCGGCGATCAACACCGGCGCTGTCGGTCGCGGCGACTCGGTCGCAGTGATCGGCTGCGGTGGCGTCGGTGCGGCGGCGATCGCGGGAGCGCGGCTGGCCGGGGCAGCGCGGATCGTCGCCGTCGACGTCGATGACCGCAAGCTCGCGACGGCGCAGGAGTTGGGCGCCACCGATGTGATCAACTCGCGGGCCACCGACCCGGTGGAGGCGATCCGCGGGCTGACCGGTGGTAACGGAGCCGACGTGGTGATCGACGCCGTCGGCCGTCCCGAGACGTACCAGCAGGCGTTCTACGCGCGCGACCTGGCCGGGACGGTGGTGCTGGTCGGGGTGCCGACGCCCGACCTGCGACTCGACCTGCCGCTGCTGGACCTGTTCTCGCGCGGTGGTGCGCTGAAGTCTTCGTGGTACGGAGACTGCCTGCCCTCGCGTGATTTCCCGCTGCTCGTCGACCTGCACCTGCAGGGCCGGCTGCCGTTGGAGAAGTTCGTCAGCGAGACGATCGCGCTGGACCAGGTTGAGGACGCCTTCGCGGCGATGGCGCGCGGCGACGTCCTGCGCTCGGTCGTCGTGTTCTGACGCGCCGGGGCCGGATAACTGGCGTAACTCGGGCCTCATGGGCCACAATGCACACGTACGCACCTCGAGACAAGAGACGGACCGCTGGGGAAGGCGTCGCCGTCGAGTCGGAGGTGTGTTATGTCGAACGCCCGCACAGGGGATAGCCGCGCCCTGCCCAACACCCGCGGTGTCGTGTTCATGCATTGCGTGCCCTCCGCGATCGCGCCGCACGTCGAGTGGGCGCTGGCCGGCGTGCTCGGCCGCCCGGCCCGCATGCAGTGGAGCGGGCAGCCCGCCGCACCGCAGCACCTGCGCGCCGAGGCGGCGTGGTCCGGAGCCATCGGAACCGGCGCGCGCCTGGCCGCCTCGCTGCGCGCCTGGCCGATGCTCGTCTTCGAGGTCACCGAGGATGCGACCTGGGCCAGCGACGGCGAACGGCTGGCCTATGTGCCCGGTCGCGGCTTCCACCGCAGCATGGCGTCGGCGAACGGCGACGTCGTCGTCGGCGAGGAGCGGCTGCGCGGGCTGCTCGCGCGCGCCAGCACGGCCGAGGAGTACCGACACGGACTCGACGAACTGCTGGGCTCGGCGTGGGACGCCGAGCTCGAGCCGTACCGCCTGGGTGGCGACGGCCAGCCGGTGAGCCTCCTGCACCAAGTGGTTTAGCGGGCGACCATCCACGCGATGAGCGCTCGCGCGAAGAGCCGCGCAGGCGCGAGCGGAGCGAGCTTGCCTGCGGGCCGCGCGATCCGCCCTGCTCTTTGGGGCGGGCTAAGGTCCGCGTCGGCGCGGACAATTAGAGAGGTATGTTGCCGTGGGCGCCGCGCCCCGCGGGAGTTACCGCCAGCGCCTCGGCGATCGCGGCGCGGGTACGGGGCGGCTCGATCAGCTCGTCGACCACACCCAGCTCCACCGCCCGCGCGACGCCACCGGCGATCCGCTCGTGCTCCTCGGCCAGCTGCGCATGCAGCGCCTCGCGCTCTCCGGGAAGCGCCGCTGCGAGCTTCTTGCGGTGCAGGATGCCGACCGCGGCGGACGCACCCATGACCGCGACCTCAGCACCGGGCCAAGCGAGCACCCGGTTCGATCCCAGCGCGCGCGAGTTCATTGCGATGTAGGCACCGCCGTAGGTCTTGCGCGTCACCAGCGTCACGCGGGGCACGACTGCCTCGCCGAACGCGTGCAGCAGCTTCGCCCCGCGCCGCACGATGCCGTCCCACTCCTGGCCGACCCCCGGCAGGTAACCCGGGACGTCCACGAGCACGACGAGCGGGATCCCGAACGCGTCGCACATGCGCACGAAGCGAGCGGCCTTCTCCGCCGACGGCGAGTCCAGGCATCCGCCCAGGCGCAGCGGGTTGTTCGCGATGACGCCGACGGTCCGGCCGGTCAGGCGGCCGAGTCCGGTCACGATGTTCGGCGCCCACTTCGCGTGCAGCTCGAGAAACGTGTCGTCGTCCAGGACGCCGGCCACGAGTGGGTGCACGTCATACGCCCGCTTCGGGTTCTCCGGCAGCAGCGTGGCCAGGTCGCGGTCGGGGCCGAGCAGGGACAGGTCGAACCCGCCCTGTTGCGCGAACAGGGTGGTTGCCCTGCGAGCCGCGTCGAGCGCCTCGGCCTCGGTGTCGGTGACGATGTGCACGACGCCGCTGCGCCGACCGTGCGTGTCAGCGCCGCCGAGCGACTCCATGTCGACGTTCTCGCCGGTGACCGAGCGAACCACGTCCGGTCCGGTCACGAACACCCGGCCGCCCTGGGACATGATCACCAGATCCGTCAGTGCCGGCCCGTAGGCAGCACCGCCGGCCGCCGCGCCGAGCACTACGGAGATCTGCGGCACCCGCCCGGACGCGCGGATCATCGCCTGGAACACCAGCCCGACCGCGTGCAGCGCGAGCACTCCTTCGGCCAGCCGCGCGCCACCGGAGTGCCACAGGCCCAGGACGGGGACGCGCTCGCGCACCGCGACGTCGATGGCATCGACGATGTGCTCGCAGCCCTCGGCTCCCATCGCGCCACCCATCACGGTCGCGTCCGTGCAGAACGCGACGGCCGGCGAGCCGTCGACGGTCCCGCGGGCCGTGACCACACCGCTGGTGTCGCGAGGTCGCAGCAGCTGCACCGAGCCCGCGTCGAACAGGCTCTCCAGCCGCAGCTCGGGATCACGTGGGTCGCGGGCGTCGAGCGGGGTCGGTGGCTCGGCCAGGGTGGTCACGGTGCGATTCCCCTCTCAGACCTTGCGGAACAGCAGTGAGGCGTTGTGCCCGCCGAAGCCGAACGAGTCGTTGATCGCGGCGCTCACCGACATCTCGCGCGGCTCGCGGGGGACGTCGACATGCAGCTCGTCGTCGGGATCCTCGAGGTTGATCGTCGGCGGGACGAGATCGTTGCGGACGGTCAGCACGGTGGCGATCGCTTCGATCGCGCCCGCGGCACCGAGCAGGTGACCGGTCATCGACTTCGTCCCGGTGACGACGGTGTCCTCGCCGAACAGCTCGGCGATCGCGCCGGCCTCACCCATGTCGCCGACCGGCGTGGAGGTAGCGTGCGCGTTGATGTGGACGATGTCGTCGAAGCTCAGATCCGAGCGCTCGACGGCGAGCGTGAGCGCGCGCACCTGGCCACCCTTGTGCGGCTGGACGATGTCGTACGCGTCCGAGGTGATCGCGGCTGCCGCCAGCACGGCGTACGGCTCGCGACCGCGCGCCGCCGCGCCCGAGGCGCGCTCCAGCACGAGCACGCCGGCGCCCTCGCCCAGCACGAATCCGTCGCGGCCCTTGTCCCATGGTCGGGATGCGCGCTGCGGCTCGTCGTTGCGCGAGGACATCGCCCGCATTTGCGCGAAGCCGGCGATGTTCAGCGGGTGGATGCACGCCTCGGTGCCACCCACCACCACCACGTCGGCGCGGTCGAGGTGCAGCAGGTCGAGGCCGAAGGCGATCGCCTCCGAGCCGGATGCGCAGGCCGAGACGGTGGTGTGCACTCCGGCCTGCGCGCCGAGCTCGATGCCGACATAGGCCGCCGGGCCGTTGGGCATGTTCATCGGGATGAGCAGCGGCGAAACCCGCGAGGGCCCCTTCGCCAGCAGGATGTCGTACTGCGCCAGCAGGCTCGTGACGCCGCCGATGCCGGTGCCGATGACGACCGCGACCCGGGTCGCGTCCAGCCCGTTCTCGCTGGCCTTGCCGGTGAACCCGGCGTCCGCCCACGCCTCACGCGCCGCGACAATGGCGGCCTGCTCGCTGCGGTCCAGCCGGCGGGCCTGGACGCGGGGGAGCACCTCGCTGGGATCGACGGCCATCGGCGCGGCGATGCGGACGCTGAGGTCGGCGGCCCAGTCCTGGGTCAGGGCCACGACTCCGGACCGGCCCGCGAGCAGGCCGGCCCAGAACGTCGCCACGTCGCCGCCGAGCGGGGTAGTCGCGCCCAGGCCGGTGACGACGACGTCATCCATCAGGTGTTCACCGCGTTGTCGCCGATGTACTTGACGGCGTCGCCTACGGTCTTGAGCTTCGGCAGCTCGTCATCCGGGATCGTCACGCCGAACTGCTCCTCGGCGGCCATGGCGACCTCGACCATCGACAGCGAGTCGACGTCCAGATCGTCGGTGAAGCTCTTCTCGTCGGAGACGTCCCCAGGAGCGACGTCGGCGACCTCTTCGAGGATGGAGGCGAGTCCTGCGCGGATCTCGTCGGCACTGGCCACGGGATTTCCCTTCGTTGTGATACTTCGGTTGACTGCACCGCCCACGCCGGGCGGTAGCGGAGAACGTTACGGCGCGAGCACTACCTGTCCTGCGTAGGCGAGGCCGGAGCCGAACCCGAGCAGCAGAACCGGGGCACCGGACTCGAGCTCGCCGCGCTCGACCATGCGCGACAGCGCGATCGGGATCGTGGCAGCTGAGGTGTTGCCGGACGTGACGATGTCGCGCGCGACAACCGCGTCCGGCACGCCGAGGCGCTTGGCGATGGCGTCGATGATTCGCAGGTTCGCCTGGTGCGGCACGAACGCGGCGAGGTCGGCGGGCTCGACACCGGCGCGGCGGCAGGCCTCCAGCCCGACGGGCGCCATCTTGGAGGTGGCCCAGCGGTAGACCGTCTGGCCCTCCTGCCAGAAGAAGCCGCTGGCTTCGTCGATGATGACGGTGTCGGACTTCTCGCCGTCGCTGCCCCAGACGACCGGACCCATGCCCACGACGTCGGACGGCCCGACGACGGCGGCGCCCGCGCCGTCGGCCAGGATGATGCAGGTCGAGCGGTCGGTCATGTCCAGCCAGCCGGAGAACCGCTCGGACGCGACGATCAGGACGTTGCGCGCCTGTCCGGCCCGGACGGCGGACGAGGCCACGTTCAGCGCGTAGACGAACCCGGAGCATCCGGAGTTGATGTCGTACGCGCCGGGAGCGTCGATGCCGAGTCGGGCGGCCAACTGCGGCGCCGCGGCGGGGATCGGGGTCGGCATCGTGCAGGTGGCGACCAGGACCAGGTCGACCTCGCCGGTCGGCACGCCACTGGCGGCCAGCGCCTTGCTCGCGGCGGCCTCGGCCATGTCGACCACGGTCTCGTCCTCGTCCGCCCAACGTCGTTCGGCGATACCCACCCGGGTCTTGATCCACTCGTCGTCGGTGTCGACGCCGCGCGCGATCAGATCGTGGTTGGTCACGACGTTCGCCGGCCGGTAGTGACCCAGTCCTAGGATTCGGGCGCCGACGGGCCCGGACGAGTCGTTGAGCTGCGCCATCAGTAGTCCGATCCGTTGTGGATGCGCGCGACGGGTAGGCCGGCGGGGACGATGTCGCCGTTGTCGCGAAGCCACTCAGTAAGTACCCCCGCCTCCGGCGAGACGATCTCGTGCTGCTCGCGGTTCGTCGCGATGGTACCCAGCCGGGTGCCACGCGCGACGTCACCGCCCTCGGTCACGCCGTCGGCACGGGTGAACACGCCCTTGGCGGGTGTGACTACGATGCGGAAGTCGGGGGTGTGCTCGCCTTGACCGTGCTGGGGGCGGCTGTCGATCAGCTGACGCGCGCGAGCCAGGTCGTCCGGTGACTTGATCGCCAGGAGCTCGACACCGGGCAGTTCTCGCTTGGCGATGCCGGTGAGCGCACCGGCGGGCGGGAGTTCGATGGCCGCGCTCACACCGAGGTCTGCGCAGGTGCGCAGGCACAGGTCCCAGCGCACCGGCAGGGTGACCTGGCGGACGAGCCGGGCGAGCAGGTCCGTGCCTGTGACCACGGCCGAACCGTCGGCGTTGGACAGCAGGATCGGCCGCGGGTCGGCGGCGTGAAGGGTCTTGACGTACTCGGCG
>JBOGDQ010000067.1:0-3945 GCA_050742975.1 Jatrophihabitantaceae bacterium | reverse complement strand
GGCGCGCGCCGCGGCGGCCGAGCAGGAGCAGTCGGACCGGATCGCTGCCGCGGCTGCCGCCGCCGAGGCCGAGCTGGCGGCTGCAAGCGCCGAGCGGGAGGCCGCCCGCTCGGAGTTCGAGCGCGCGCGCGCGGAACTCGCTCGCCAGATCGAGCAGCAACTGGCGGCGGCCAGCGCCGAGGCGGCACGGCTTGTTGGGGTCGCGGAGGAGCACACCCGCTGGGCGCAGCAGACCATGCGCGGTGTGCTCGAGGCCGCCGAGCTGGAGGCTGCCGGCCTCCGGGCACAGGCGCGCCGTGAGTCCGCCGACGCGACCCGGCGGGTGCGTCAGCAGGTTGCCCGAGTGCTCGCCAGGTCCCGCGGCAGGCTCGGGGATCGGGTGGCGATGGCGAACCTGCAGGCCGCCGAGGTGACCCGCAAGGCGGACGAGACGTTCGAGCAGTCGATCCAGGACGCCGACCTGGTGCGCGAGCGGGCCGCGCTGGACGCGACCCGGATCGTCAGCGAGGCCGAGGAACTGGCCGGGGAGCACACCGCGCGCGCCGAGCGTCGTCTGGCCGAGTCCGAGTCCGGAGCGCGGACCATCCGCGAGCAGGTGGCCCTGGAAGTCACCCGTACCCAGGAGGAGCTGAACGAACTCTGGCGCACGGCGAAGTCCGAGCAGGCGGCGACCTCCGCGGCCGCACGAGAGGAGGCCGACCACGTGCGGACCACGGCGCGCAGGCTGCTGGCCGATGCGCGCGCGGAGGTCGAGACGCTGTCCCGCCGCCGGGACGCGATCGCCGCGGAGCTCGGTAGCCTCTCCGGCGTGATCGAGGCGCTAGCCGTCGCGGAGTCCGAGCCGGCTGACAGCGAGCGCAGGGCTGAGCGGGCCGAGCGCGACCAACCGGAAGTCGCTCAGGAGCCCCCGGCCGGCAGCGCGAACGAATCAGACGCCGACGGCGGGCAGAGCACGCCGGACCGCGAACTGCACCACCGACCCCGACCGGGCAAGCCGGTACCCGCACCGTGGCAGGACCCGGAAGTCGTCGCGAACCCTCAACCGATGTCCCTACTCGAGGAAATGATGAGATCCGAATGACCGAGAGCACCCATACGTACCGGACCGTGATGCGTGGCTACGACCCCGCCGCCGTCGACCAGCACGTAAGCGAGCTGTCCGCTGCGCTCACCGCGGCGCAGCGACACGCGGCCGAGATGACCCAGCGGGCCGACGCGCTGGCCGCGGCCGAGCCGGCCGTCCAGAGCTCGCCGACCTTTGCCGAGCTTGGCGAGCGCGTGGGGCAGATCCTGACACTTGCCGAACAGGAGGCGGCGCACCTCCGCAGCCGGGCAACCGCAGATGCCGAGAGCCAGGCGGCGGCGCTGAACGCCGCGACGCTCGAGGCCCGAGCCGATGCCGACAAGTATGCCAAGGACGTCCGTACGTCCGCCGAGCGTGAGGCGGCCCGGGTCCTCGAGGACGCCAAACGGTCGGCCGACCAGCTGCTGGACGACGCCGACCGCCAGGCAGCGACGCGGCGCGGGGAGGCCGAGGCGATCTACGAGGCCCAGCGCGCTCAGGCCGCCAAGGCCGCCGCGGACTTCGAGCAGACGCTCGCTGCGCGGCGCGACAAGGCCGAGCAGGAGTTCAAGGAGCACATCGCGCTCGCCGAGCGGCAGCTGGTGGCCGCGCAGGAGCGGGCGGCGCAGCTACGCAAGGACGCCGAGCAGGTACACGCCGACGCGACCCGAAAGGCGGCGTCGCTGAGCGCCGAGTCCGAGCGGTCGGCGGAGCAGACGGTGGCCGAGGCGGTCGCGCGTGCCGATCGAATCCGGGCCGAGTCCGACCGCGAGCTGGTAGCGGCATCGCAGCGCCGGGACAGCATCAACGCCCAGCTCACGAACGTGCGCCAGATGCTGGCCACGCTGTCGGGCACGACGCCTGCGGCCGTCGACGCGGCGGTGGCCGAAACGGCTCAGTCGGCCGAGCAGTCAACCGAGAGCCCGGAGTCGGCGGACCCGACTGTGGCCGAAGCAGCGGACGAGGACGAGGAGCTGGAGCAGGCCACCGATCGCTGAGGGCTGTCTGGGTATCGTCGGGCGGCGTGGGGCGAGAGCGTGACGTGGCGGCGTTCGACGCGAGAGCCGAGCGCTATGACCGCGGCCGGGTCGGTGGCTGGCACGGGCAGGTCGTCGACGCGACCTGCCGGATTGCGCTGACCGCCGCGCCGAGGGCTGCCTCGGTACTCGATGTGGGCTGCGGCACCGGTAGGTTGCTCCGCATGCTCGCGTCCGGGCTTGAGTCCGCATCGGAGCTGACCGGTGTCGACCCGTCAGCGTCCATGATCGAAGTAGCTCGCCGTGGGAACACTGTCCACAATGCATTGGCCTTCGTCGTCGGCGCCGCTGAGGCGCTACCCGTCCCCGATGACAGCATCGATCTGATCGTCACGACGACCTCGTTCGATCACTGGGCTGATCAAGGTGCCGGGCTGAGCGAGTGTCACCGAGTCCTGCGAACCGGTGGGCGGCTTGTGCTGGCCGACCTGATCGCGCCGACGCTCTGGCCGACGACCGTCGTCGGCAGGCGTGGCAAGGCGCGAACGCCTCGACAGGTTGCCCGGCTGCTGGACGAGGCCGCTCTGCGGCCGGAGAAGTGGCAGAAGCTCTCGACGATGATCCGAGCAGTCACAGCGACGGCCACCTAGCCGCCCGCGGTCCAACCGTCTCAGCGGATCACCGGTAGGGCAGAGCCCATCCCGCGTTCTGCCCTACCGGTAACCGTCAATATATCGATCGACAATTACCGAGGTAGCACCCCGCCGGCGAAGGGCGGGCGTCACACTCGAATGACGGGCGGGCCGCCGGACTGAGCCCTGTCCGTAAGCACCGCTGGGTCAGCGTGGCGGGAAAGCCCGTCCACGCCAGCTCGACCTCGCCATCGCCGCAACTGCAACGATGGCGAAGGTCCCGTTGCTGACCCTCAACCTCGCCGACTTCCGAATCAATCGACGACCTCGTCGACGCTCAGCTTCCCTGACGCACAAGATTGGATTGACATAATGTGCATTATCGGCGAGCTTGATGTAGCCGTCGCGCGCCCGGAACTCACCGCGGCACCGCCCGTTGTCGGCCCGTTACGCGGCAGCAAGCATCGCCACCCGCCGCATGACTTTCGGCTGGATCGGCGCCGGCTCGAGCGGCCGCGCGTTCGCGTCGTATGGCGGTCGGACCAATCCATGAGTCGTAGCCACATGCCGAGCGTGTACACGTATCCATGGCGCCGGGCCCAGCCTGCGCCTGCGCATTGGTAACTGTCATAACGCTCATCTCGCCCAGGGCGCATCGCACACGTCTGAGCCGCGACCCGGTGGAGGTCGTGACGCGCGGAGCGGGTGCCGTCGTAATCTCACGTCGGTCAGCATCACCGTACGAGGAATGGACGCGGCTCGGTCTCGTTACCCCAGCTCACTCCCGGCTTGATCGCGCGCCGACGGCGTCCTCGCCGCGCAGCATCGAGGAGATCAGCGGAGCTGCTGGATGCGGACCATGTTTCCCGCAGGATCGCGCACGGCGCAGTCGCGCATGCCGTACGGCTGCTCGGTCGGTTCCTGGACGATCTCGGCGTCGCTGGCCTGGATCTTCTCGAAGGTGCCGTCGAGGTCGGGAGTGGCCAGCATGATCCAGCCATAGGTGCCCTTGGCCATCATCTCGGCGATCGTGCGGCGCTCGTCGTCGGTGATGCCGGGGTCGGCGGCCGGCGGCGCCAGCAGGATGGACGTGTCGGGCTGGCCGGCGGGACCGACCGTGATCCACCGCATCTTGCCGCTCCCGACGTCGGTGCGGACCTCGAAGCCGAGGATGTCGCGGTAGAACGCCAGCGAAGCGTCGGGGTCGTCATGGGGCAGGAAGGTTGCATGAATCGTGAGGTCCATAGCGTCAATCTAGCCGCGGCCGCCGACC
>JBOGDQ010000066.1:0-12957 GCA_050742975.1 Jatrophihabitantaceae bacterium | reverse complement strand
GCCCGCGACGTACCAGAACGGGCCTGGCGCCAGCGTGTCGCGCGCGGCGTCCTCCAGCGCGGTTGCGTCCGTCGTAAACGCGGGCAGCACCCCGGCCATGCCCTGCAGGTAGATCTCGCTGGCATATGCCGAGAGCGGTCCCGTCATGCGGGGTCACCGACAGATCGCGGAGCGCCAGCGGAGCGATCTGGTGGGATGCTCATGACTGGCAGTCTGTCAGGCGAACAGGACCTTGCCGTAGTAGTCGCCCGCCTCGGACAGCCCGGGCGGTACGGCGAACAGCGCACTGGACGTGTGCCGGATGTATTCGTTCAGGTTGTCGTGCTGGCCGAGTCGGCGCTGGATCGGCACGAACTGCTCGTGCGCGTTCTTGCAGAAGACGATGAAGAAGAGCCCGGCGTCCAGCAGCCCGGTGCCCTGGTCGATGCCGTCGGTATAGGAGTAGCCCCGGCGAAGGATCTTCTGCCCGCTGTTGGTGGCCGGCGCGGCCAGCCGGATGTGCGCGTTCAGCGGGATGACCGGCGTGCCGTCCCTGCCCTTGGCAGCGAGGTCGACCTTGTCGAACTCGCGGGTGCCGGTGAGCGGTGCCCCGCTGGTCTTGAACCGGCCGAACACATTCTCCTGGTCGAGCAGGTAGTCGGTGTCCCACGACTCGATCAGCATCCGGATCCGCCGGGCCACCAGATAGCTGCCGCCCCGCATCCAGTCCTGGTCGGACTCGTCGCCGACCCAGACGAAGCCGTCGAAGTCCGAGCCGTCCTCGGCCTTGAGGTTGTTCGTGCCGTCCTTGAACCCCAGCAGGTTGCGCGGGGTCGCCTGCGACGTCGACGTGGACGACGTCCGGCCGAAGCCCAGCTGCGACCAGCGCATCACCGCAGTTCCCCGCGCCAGCCGGGCGAAGTTGCGGATGACGTGGAACGCGACCTGCGGGTCGTTCGCGCAGGCCTGCACGCACAGGTCACCGTTGCTGATCTCCGGGTCCAGGTAGTCGCCGGGTAACGCCGGCAAAGCGGCCAGCGCGGCGGGCGCGTGCGGCCTCAGGCCGAACCGCTCGTCGAACAGCGACGGCCCGAAGCCGACCGTGATCGTGAGCTGCGACGCCGACAGGCCCATCGCCTCGCCGGTGTCGAGCGGCGGTGCCTGTGGCGACGTGTCGACCGCCCCGACCGGCTGGCCCTTCGTCAGCTGGGCGGCGGCCGCGGCCCACCGCGCCAGCAGCGTCTGGAGTTCGACGACACCGGTGCTGGTGACGTCGAAGGCGGCGAAGGCCAGCCGGTCCTGCGCCGGGGTCGCGATTCCGGCCTGGTGCGCGCCGTAGAACGACACCGCGTCGGCCACGCGCGAGCTGCCGGAGCCGTCGGTCGCGCGGGCCACACCGAAGCCGGTGCCGCCGGCCGCTGCCAGTCCGGCCGCGCCGACGGCCCCGCCCAGGAAGCTGCGCCGGCTAGGCATTGGCCACCTTGCTGGCAACGTTGGACAGCGGCTCCTGGACCGCCTTGACCGCGGCCGCGAGCGCTCGCTTGTCCGTGGCCGTCAGGGCTGTGTACAGGCGGTAGCCCGACGCCTGGGCCGGGTCGCGGTACGTGTCGACCAGCTTGTCCAGCGCGGCGAAGGCGGCCTGGATCTGCTGCGAGAGCGTCGCGTCGATCTTGTCCAGCGCGGGCTGGAGCTGCGCGAACGCCTGCTCGGCACCCTCGTCGTTGTTGGCGATGTCGAGCAGGTCGATGTGCGAGTAGCGCTCCTCCTCGCCGGTGATCTTGCCGCTGGCCACCTCGTCCAGCAGTTCCTGCGCGCCGTTGGCGAGCTCGGTCGGCTGGTAGGTCAGGCCCTTGGCGAGCTTCTGCAGTTTCTCGACGTTGGTCAGCAACTGATCACCGAGAGGGCCGAGGCCGGTGAGCTTCTTGTCGGCGAACAGCCCCTTCTCGATCTTGTGGAAGCCCTTCCACTGGCTTGCGGGCACGTCGTTCGCGCGGGCGTCTATGTCGGCGTCGAGGCTGTCGCTGCCGATCGTGAAGGACTCTGCGACCGGCTCGATCTTCTCGTAGAACGGTCGGGCCGCCGCGTAGGCCTTCTGCGCCGCCGTGAGATCGGTGCCGTGCAGCGCGGTCGCCAGCTTCCCGACCGACGTCACCAGGTAGCCGATCTGGGTGTTGACGTAGGTCGCGTAGCCGTCGGTGGCCGTCTTCAGCAACGCGGCAACGCTGGCGTCACCGGTATGCGCTGTGCCCGTGACCGTGACCGTGACCTTCTCCGGCGTCGCGCCCGGGCAGTACAGCGTGTACGTGCCGGCGCCGACCTTGACCGCGAACTCCCCGGTCAGGCCCGGGGGCAGGTTCTCCTTCTCGCCGACGATCCGTTCCCCGTCCAGCAGCTCGACCTCGCTGACTGCGGTCGCGTCCTTGTTGTTGATCTTGAACGTAATACCACCGGCGGCGAAGTCGGTGCGGTCGGGCAGGCAACCCTTGCTCGCGGTGATCGTGACGTTGGCGGTATGCGCGTCGCCGGTGCCCGGGTCCGCACCGTTGGCCGGCCCGCCATTGCTGGAGCACGAGGCGAGGGCGACGACGAGGGCGGCGGCACCGGCGATCGACGCGCCCAACCGCGGAGCATGCCGGCGCGCAGCGACGCGGCGGAGCAGATCGGGGCGAGAGGACATTCAGATCTCCAGACTCGACTTTAGTTAGGACAGGCTAACCTAACTCTTGACGAGTGCCTCGACCGGGGTGATGTCCCGGCGTCGACGGTCCTCCCGCACGGTCGAGCGGCCGGCCGCCACCGCACCGAGCAGCAGCAGGAAGGCCGCGACCCCGGCGAGCCACGCGCCGGCCAGCAGCGAGCTGCGGCGGTTCAGGTCGTCGAGCTGCGGCCGGGCCGTGGCGGCCGCAGCCGCCACCGCATTGGACGGCAGCGCGCCGGTGCCCTGCGCCGCCGGTCCACCGAGGGCGAAGGTTGCACCGCCGGGGCCGCTCACCGTCACCGTCACCCGCTCGGTCCACCGCAGGTCGATCACCCGGTCGGTCCGCGGCTCGACCCACACCGTCAGCGCAGTGTGATCGGTGTAGGCGGCCGGTGCGCTGCCGGACGAGCCGAGTTGCAGGCCGATCGGCAGCCGCCCGCCGTTGAGCTGAGCGATCCGAGCGCTGTCCAGCGACGCGGGGAGCGTGGACGCGCTCGTGCCGGTCACCGTCGCGGTGTAGACCTCGGTGCCCACCCCGGCCCGGGCCTGCGCACCGGTGCGCTCGACGTCGATGTCGGTGAGCGCGCCGACTCCCCCGCCGGCGGGACTCTGCACCTGTGTGCGGACGGTGCCGGTGTCGCCGCTGCGGGAAATCAGCTGCACGCTCACGCCGCCCGCCTGGGTCACCGGCCGCGTCGGTGGCGTCCCGGGCGCCAGCAGCGCACAGGCCAGCGCTGCCACCACGGCCACGCTGCCGATCGCCAGCAGCACCCGGGAGAGCGCGCGCCTGGGCACCGCTCGTCCGGGCGGCCAGGCGACGTACAGCCCGACCGGGATCAGGTACACCAGCCAGCCGATGACCTCGATGAGCACCGGCCTGGGCTGCACGCCGAGCATTCCCGTCAGGAGCGAGGCCTGCACCGAACCGGGGCGGACCAGCCAGGACAGGTCGACCGTTCCGCCCTGCCCGGCGTTCAGCCAGCCGGCCTCGTGCGCGGTGTGCAGCGCGTTGACCACCAGGCCCGCCGCGACGAGCACCAGGACCAGCCCGGTCGCGCGGAAGAACTTGGACAGGTTGAGTCGCACGCCGCCGCGATAGATGCCGTAACCCAGCGCGATCGCGACCAGCAGGCCGAGCACCGCGCCGAGCGCCGCGGCCGATCCGCTGCCCGACTCGTTGAAGGCGGCGAGCAGGAAGACGACGGTCTCGAACCCCTCCCGCAGGACGGCGAGGAAGGCCATCAGGATCATCGCGCGGGCGGCGCGCGAGGTGCCGTCCATCGCCTCGGCGGCCATGCCCTCGAGCTGGCCCTTCAGCTCGCGCGAGTGCCGCCGCATCCAGATGACCATGTAGGTGACCATCGCGACGGCCAGCACGCCGATGGCCGTCTCCAGCCCTTCCTGCTGCCGCTGCGGGAGGTTGTGGGACAGCTCGTCGAGCGTGATCCCGACGCCCAGGCACAGCAGCACCGCGACGGTGACGCCGACGAACACCCAGCGGAGAAGGTCGCGACGACCCTGCTTGCGCAGGAACGCGGCGATGATCCCGACGATCAGCGCGGCTTCGAGGCCCTCGCGGAGGCCGATCACAAACGTGGGGAGCATCTGCCGATCCTTGCTGAACTAGCGGGTTAGGTTAGGCATGCCTTTGTACGATAACGCACCGGCTTCACCTGCGTCAGCCCGGTAGCGTCGGCACGGTGCCGATCGATCTGAACGCCGACCTGGGCGAGGGCTTCGGAGCCTGGCGGCTCGGCGACGACGAGGCCCTACTGGACGTGATCACCAGCGCCAACGTCGCGTGCGGGTTCCACGCCGGCGATCCGGTCACCATGCGGCGGGTGTGTTCCGCCGCGGCCGAGCGGGGCGTTGCCATCGGGGCGCAGGTGGGCTACCGCGACCTCGCCGGGTTCGGGCGACGCCGGATGGACGTGGCGCCGGACGAGCTCGCGGCCGACGTCCTCTACCAGTTGGGCGCACTGTCGGCGTTCGCCCGCGCGGCCGGGACCCGGGTCCGCTACGTCAAGGCGCACGGCGCGCTGTACAACACCGCGGCCGACGACCCCGTGCAGGCCGGTGCCATAGCCACCGCGATCGTCGCGGTCGACGCCACCCTGCCGCTGCTCGGGCTGCCCGACTCGGCGCTGGCCGACGCGGCGGACAGGATCGGGCTGCCCTTCGTCGCCGAGGCGTTCGCCGATCGCGCCTACACCGCCGAGGGCCGGCTGGTCCCGCGCGAGCGATCCGGCGCGGTGCTGACCGACCCGGGTGCCATCGCCGAGCGTGCCGTCCGGTTCGCGCGCGAGCACACGGTCCGCGCCGTCGACGGCAGCGTGGTGCAGGTGGTACCGGCGTCCCTGTGCGTGCACGGCGACACGCCGGGCGCGGTCGACATCGCGCGGGCGGTCCGCGCTGCGCTGACCTCCGCCGGTGTGCAGCTCGCGCCCTTCGTGCCGTGATCGCCCGTCCGTACGGCGACACGGCCGTCCTGCTGGAACCGGCCGAGCCGTCCGCCGTCCTCGGACTGCGCGACGCGCTGGCCGGCCTGCCCGGCGTGGACGAGCTCGTCCCCGCGGCGCGAACGCTGCTCGTCCGGTTCGACCCGGCGGGCACCCACGCAGAGGCGGTGCGCTCGGCGGCCGCGGCGGCCGGCCGGGTCGACGGCGCCGCGGTCGCCGGCGAGCGGGTCGATCTCCCGGTGCGCTACGACGGAGCCGACCTCGACGCGGTGGCGCAGGCCGCCGGGTGCAGCGTCGCGGCCGTGATCGAGCGGCATGCGGACGGCGAGTACACCGTCGCGTTCTGTGGCTTCGCCCCGGGCTTCGCCTACCTGACCGGTCTCGATCCGGAGCTGCACGTCAGCCGGCTGCCCTCACCGCGCACCCGGGTCCCCGCCGGGTCGGTCGGGATCGCCGGCGAGTTCACCGGCGTCTACCCGCGCTCGTCACCGGGTGGCTGGCGGCTGATAGGGCGCACGGACGCGACGCTGTGGGACCTGGATCGTGAACCGCCCGCGCTGCTCGCGCCGGGCACCCGCGTGCGATTCCTGGCGCGGTGAGGGCAGCGCGGTGAGAAGAGCGCGGCAGTGCTAGAGGTTCTTGCCCCGGGGCCACTCGCGACCGTCCAGGACGGCGGCCGGCACGGCTACGCCGACCTCGGCGTGGCCCGCAGCGGCGCGTTCGACCGGGCCGCGTTGCGGGCGTCGAACCGCCTGGTCGGCAACGACGACGGCGCGGCCGCGATCGAGCTCACTCTCGGCGGGCTGGTACTGCTCGCCCACGACGCGGCGACGATAGCGCTGACCGGAGCGCCGTGCACCGGGCTCGACGCCGGTGCTGCGATCACGCTGCCCGCCGGCGCCGTGGTGCGGCTCGGCGCGCCCGCGTCCGGCCTGCGCAGCTACCTCGCGGTGCGCGGTGGACTCGCGGTCCCAACCGTCCTGGGCTCGCGCAGCACCGACACCCTCAGCGGTCTCGGGCCGGCACCGCTGCGCGAGGGTGAGCGGCTCCGGGTCGGCAGCCAGCCGGCCGGCGAAGTGTCCGGAACACCCCTGGTGCGGCCCGTCGCGGCGCCGATCCTGCGCGTGATCCCGGGACCGCGCGACGACTGGTTCACGGCCGGCGCGATGGACGCGCTGTGCAGCACGGCGTGGACGGTACGGCCGGACTCGAACCGCATCGGCGTGCGGCTGGACGGGCCGGCCCTGCCCCGCGTGCGTTCGGACGAGCTGGCAAGCGAGCCGACGCTCCCCGGTGCGCTGCAGGTCCCGCCGGACGGCCGTCCGATCCTGCTCGGCCCCGACGCCCCGGTGACGGGTGGCTACCCGGTGATCGCGGTCGTGCGCGACGCCGACCTCGATGCGGTCGCGCAGGCACGTGCGGGCGACCGGCTCCGCTTCGTCAGTTCATGAACGGGTTGGCGACGTACCAGACGATCGCGGCGACGATCGCCGCCGCCGGTATCGTCAGCACCCACGCGAACACGATGTTCCCGGCGACGCCCCACCGGACCGCGGAGAAGCGCCGGGTGGCACCCACGCCCATGACCGAGGACGAGATGACGTGGGTCGTCGACACGGGCAGCCCGTACGCGGATGTGGCGAGCATGACCCCGCTCGCGACGGTCTGCGCCGCGAAGCCGCTGGCCGGGGTGAGCGAGAAGATCCGGCGGCCCATCGTCCGCATGATCCGCCAGCCGCCGGAGTAGGTGCCGAGCGAGATCGCCGCGGCCGAGGCCAGGATGACCCAGAGCGGCACGCCCTGCTGCGAGCTCAGGTGCCCGGACACGACGAGCGTCAGCGTGATCACGCCCATCGTCTTCTGCGCGTCCTGCGTGCCGTGGCCGAAGGACATGGTCGCGGCCGAGGCGATCTGCGCCCATCGGAAGCCACGGTTGGCCCGGACGGCGTTGACGCTCCGGAACGCCCACATGACCGCGACCATGAACAGGTAGCTGAGCACGAAGCCGACGACCGGCGAGACCACCATCGGGATGATGACCTTGTCGACCACGCCGGTCCACTTCACCGTCTCCGATGCCGCCAGCGCGGCCCCGACCAGCCCGCCGATGAGCGCGTGCGAGGACGAGGACGGCAGGCCCAGCAGCCACGTGCCCAGGTTCCACACGATCGCGCCGATAAGGGCCGCGAGCACGACCACCAGTCCGCTCGTGCCGTGCGTCGGCTGGTCGATGATCCCCTTGCCGACCGTCGCGGCGACCTTGGTCGAGATGAGCGCGCCGACCACGTTCATCACCGCCGCCATCGCCAGCGCGACGCGCGGTGTCAGGGCCTTGGTGGAGATGGAGGTGGCGATCGCGTTCGCCGAGTCGTGGAAGCCGTTCGTGTAGTCGAATCCGAGCGCGACGATCACGATGACCACCACAAGGGCGGTTGAGTCCACCGGTCAGGACTCCTTGACCGCGATGGTCTCGACAGCGTGTGCGACGTGCTCGAGCGCGTCCGCAGCGTCCTCGAGCCCGTCCGCTACCTCACGCAGCTTGACCATCGTGAGCGCGTCGTAGTCGCCGCTGAACAGCTTGGACAGCAGCTTGCGGTAGACCCGGTCGGCCTCGTTCTCCAGCCGGTTCACCTCGATCCAGTACGGCTCGAGGTCGCGCAGCGTCTTCAGCCGCGACATCGCATCGGCGGTCTCGTGGGCCGAGGTCACCAGCAGGTTGATCTGATCGGCCATCAGCGCTGGGAGCTTGCCGACGTCGGCGAGCACCACGAAGTCCGCGGCAGCCTCCATGGCGTCCACGACGTCGTCCAGGGCGGCCGCGAGGCGATAGATGTCCTCGCGGTCGAACGGGGTCACGAAGCTGGTATTCAGCTGGCGCATGATCCGGTGGGTCACCGAGTCTCCGGTGTGCTCGCGCTCGCGCAACTGCTTGGCGATGGCCTCGCGGTTGGCGTTGGGGTCGAGCAGCCCGGACAGTACGTCCGCGGAGCCGGCCACGTTCGCGCCGGCTTCGGTGAACATCGCGTAGAAGGCGCTGTCACGCGGGGTGAGGCTGAAGGCCACAGGTGCTCCTCGCAGGTTTGCGGTGGCAGACGCAGGAAGCCTAACCACACGCCTGCGCGTCGGCTGCATCCGGCCCGTGCGCCGGTGAGCCGCCGCGACCGTCAGCCGAACACGATTGTCTTGTTGCCGAACACCAGCGTGCGGTGCTCGACGTGCGCGCGCACTGCCCGGGCCAGCACCACCGTCTCCAGGTCGCGGCCCTTCTGGATCAGGTCGGCGACCGCGTCCCGGTGCGTCACGGCCTCGACGTCCTGCGCGATGATCGGTCCCTCGTCCAGGTCGGCGGTGGCGTAGTGGGCGGTGGCGCCGACCAGTTTCACGCCGCGGCGCTGCGCCTGGTGGTAGGGGCGCGCGCCGACGAAAGCGGGCAGGAACGAGTGGTGGATGTTGATGATCCGGTTCGGGTAGGCGTCGAGGACGGTCGAGGACAGCACCTGCATGTAGCGCGCGAGGACCACGAGTTCGACCTCGTAGCCGTGCAGCAGGTCCACGAGCGCGGCCTCCTGCGCCACCCTCGTCTCCGCCGTGACCGGGAGGTGGTGGAACGGGAGGCCGCTGAACTCGGCGAGCGCGGCGTGCTCGAAGTGGTTGCTCACGACCGCGACCACCTCGGCCGCCAGCTCACCGGCGCGCCAGCGGCCCAGCAGGTCGCCGAGACAGTGCCCCTCCTTCGATGCCAGCAGGGCGATGCGCGGACGCTCGTCCGAGAAGCGAACCTCGACGTCCATGCCGAAGCGCTCGGCGACCGGGGCGAACGCGGTGGCGAGGTCGTCCCGCCCGATCCTCGCGCCGTCGAGATCGAACTCGACCCGCTGGAAGAACACGCCGGCCTCGCGGTCGACGTGCTGCTCGGCGTGGACGATGTTGCCGCGGGTCGCCAGCACGAACTCGGCGACCGCGTGGACGAGACCGGGCTGGTCCGGGCAGGAGATCAGCAGGACAGCTGTGGGCACGGACGTCAGTGCTTGCGGATTCTGCGGATAATCATGAAGGCGGTCAGCACGCCGGCTCCGCCGATGACGGCCTTGCCCTGGGGCGTCCGCGCCTTCCGCACGAGCGATGCCTTGGCGTTCTCTACGACGCGCTTGGGGTTGGTGCGGTAGGTGATCTGATCGACGGCGACGGCCAGCGACGCGCGGGCCTGCTCGATATCACGCTGGATCTCGTCCGCCGTGCGGTCGCCGGCCACGCTGGGCTCCCTTCGCCCGAGTCCGCCCTCCGGACCCGACGGGCCGAGCCTAACGGGTGCGCGCGGCGCAGGTACGGTTGCCGCCATGACGCGCCTTGCACCGGGTGACACCGCCCCCGCCTTCACGCTCGCCGATGCCGACGGCAAGCCCGTCTCGCTCAAGGACTTCCGCGGCCGCAAGGTCGTCGTCTACTTCTACCCGGCCGCGATGACGCCCGGCTGCACCACGCAGGCGTGCGACTTCCGGGACTCGCTCGCCTCGCTGGCCGCGGCCGGCTACGCCGTCGTCGGGATCTCGCCGGACAAGCCGGAGAAGCTGGCCAAGTTCCGCGAGCGCGACGCGGTCACGTTTCCGCTGCTGTCGGACCCCGATCGCGAGACGCTGAACGCGTACGGCGCGTTCGGCGAGAAGACGATGTACGGCAAGGCGGTCACCGGCGTGATCCGCTCGACGTTCGTCGTCGACGAGAAGGGCAAGCTCGAACTGGCCCAGTACAACGTGCGCGCGACCGGGCACGTCGCCAAGCTCCGCAAGGACCTCGGCGTCGACTGAGCGCTCGCGTGGTCGCCGCCCGCGATCTTGTTGCGCTGGCGCGAGCGATGCCGATCTTGTTGCGGTGGGTGGCCAGCACCGCTCAATCGCAACAAGCTCCACCCCGGAGTCCCGGATCTTGTTGCGCAACGGCGGTCCTGGCGGCGCTCCGGCACCAAGATCGCCGACAGCGGGCCACGTAAACTTCCGACGGGGCCGTAGCCCAACGGCAGAGGCAGCGGCTTTAGGTGCCGTCCAGTGAGGGTTCGAATCCCTCCGGCCCCACGTTGTGTAGTTCAGCTCTCGGACTCGTGCTGGTCGCGGTGGTCGGCGTGCACGACGGGCGGGATCGGCTCGCCGGGCACAGGTTCACCGGCGGGTGCGCAGCGCAGGTCGTGGCCGACCGACGTGAGGCACGTGCCGTCGGACAGCCGCCACTTCCAGCCGTGCATCTGGCAGGTCAGGACGCCGTCAGCGATCGAGCCGAACCGCGACAGGTCAGCCTTCAGGTGCGGGCAGCGGCGCTGCACGTCCCAGCCGTCCAGCGTCGTCGTCTCCGCGGCCTCCGTGGCGTTCTGCTCGGCGAACCAGCCCTCGGCGTAGTTCAGCCGCTCCTCGGACAGGCACTTGAAGAAGGTGTAGATGAACTCGTTGTACGGGCCGATGCGGTGCGCTGAGAACCGGCAGGACAGGAACAGTGAATTGACCCAGTCGATCTCGTGCTCGTGGATCAACTGCTCGAGGTAGGCGCGCCGCGTGCGGAACCGGTACCGCACCTTCTCGCCGGCGTACTCACGCACCTCGCGGGCGACGAAGTCGAGCAGGATATCGGCATCGCCACGGGCCGCGTCCTCGGCCGTGAACCGGATACCGCCATCGATGCCGCGCGCCATGTGATCGGCCTCCTGCAGCAGCGGCGTGAACCACTCCTGAAGGGCCGGCAGGATCTCGATCTCGGGATGGGCCCACGTGGTCTTAAACGCCTCGACCTCGGGCATCCGGCGGGCCTGCATCTCGCGAAGGTAGCTCTCCTTGTCGCCGAACAGCTTGTCCACCTCGGCGTCGGAGATCGGGTGGGTCACCGGGCAGCCGGGCGAATCGAGCGAGGCGAGAGTTCCGGGAAGCAGCAGCCGCCCCTCGTCATGCCCCTTGGACTCCAGGAACTGCAAGTAGACCGTCTGGTCCGGGAAGATGTTCGACTCGTCGCCGAACAGGTCGTTGAAGCCCCACAGTTCCTCGTCCAGGAAGCACGGTGGTCCGGCCGTCGGGAACACGAAACGCGCCCGGCACTGCTCGATGTAGCGCAGCGTGCGGTCGAACTGCCGCTCGCGCTTGGCCAGCCCGAGCGCCTGCTTCGCACGGGCCGGCAGCTCGTAGACCATCGGGAACCAGATCGCGCCGGAGAACTGGACGAGGTACGCGTCGATCGGACCCAGCTCGGTGAACGCTTCCAGCGACGACGGCCGGGCGTCGTTCTGGTTCAGCACCCGGTGCCGTCCGTCGTACACCCACAGCGACGAGTCGCCGATCGGACCGTCCGTCGGTGACGTCAGCGACTCGATCATGACCTGCAAGCCGTCGAGGTCGAGCGGTTCGCCGTTCTCCGGCTTGACGAACGAGGTGAAGCCGAGCCCGCGAAGCTCGTCCTCGAGTTGCGTCGTCGGGTAGTCCGGCAACAGCACCGTCGTCTTCTTGCTGACGTGCTTGCGCAGGTTCTCGGCGTCGAAGTGGTCGCGGTGCAGGTGGCTCACGAACAGGTAGTCGGCCTGCCCGATCGCGTCCCAGTCGAGGTGCGAATTGTCCGGAAACGGGAACCACGAACCGAAGTACGCGGGGTTCACCCAGGGGTCGGTCAGGATGCTGCCGTGAGCGGTCTCGATGAGCACACTGGCGTGCCCCAGGCCGGTGATACGCATGCTTCGACCCTAGTGCCAGAATGGAGGTGAACCGGATCGATGACCCGACAGGAGCGCCCAGCCGTGGCCCTGAACGCGCACAGCGAAGAGCCCGATCTGAGCCTGCCCGAGGACTACCAGGTCGACCACCCGAACGAGCACCCGACCGACTGGGGCTGGCACGGCGAGTGGGGTCGCGCGGCCCGGGTGGCCGGCTGGGTCGTCGGGATCATCCTGCTGCTGATGATCACCGCGACGCACTACAACTTCTCCGGCGGCGGCTGGCTGATCGCCTTCACCGCGGCCATGTGGGTGGCGCTCATCTGGGACGTGCAGCGCCGCAAGCACAGCTGGCGCAAGTAACCGATCGGGGAGTATCTACCCCGCCCGGCGAGGGAAATACTCCCGAATCGGTCAGGACGCGCGGGCGGCCTGTCGCGTGCGCAGCTTCTCGCGCTGCTCGACGAACCTGTTCGCCTGCTGATCGAGCGCACCGAGGAACGTGGACAGCTCCTCGCGGGCCTGCTCACCGACCGGGCCGAAGTCGTCACGGCTGAAGATCTTCCAGTACCGCAGGACGGGCATGATCACGTCGTCGTGGTGCAGGCGCAGGTCGTAGATGCCGGCCTTGGCGATCGTCACCGAGTTGCGGGTGAAGTCCGGCATGCCGGCACCCGGCATCTGGAACCCGACGACCTCGTCGCGGATCGCACACATCGTGGCGTCCGGGGCCCGGTCGAGGGCGGCCGCCACCAGGTTGCGGTAGAAGACCATGTGCAGGTTCTCGTCGGTGGCGATGCGCTGCAGCAACTGCTCGGCGAGCGGGCACCCCGAGGCGGCACCGGTGTTGCGGTGCGAGACGCGGGTAGCCAGCTCCTGGAAGGAGACGTACGCGACCGTCTGCAGCGGGCTCTTGTCGCCGGAGTCGTAGCCGGCGCACATATGCTGCATCCGCAGCCGCTCCAGCTCGACCGGGTCGACACCGCGCGTCACGACGAGATAGTCGCGCAACGCAATGCCGTGCCGGCCCTCCTCCGCCGTCCACCGTCCGACCCATTCGCCCCACGCGCCGTCGCGGCCGAAGCGGGTCGCGATCTCACGGTGGTAGGACGGCAGGTTGTCCTCGGTGAGCAGATTGACCG
>JBOGDQ010000065.1:0-19490 GCA_050742975.1 Jatrophihabitantaceae bacterium | reverse complement strand
TCGACGAAGTTCATCCTGTACTCAGCCATCAGAGCCTGCACGCAGTGCCGGGTTCGACGGCTCTCGTTGCTGCTGGAACACGATCCGCCCGGATTGCATGACTGAGTCGATTCGCTTCGGAAGGGTGACCAGGTCGCAGATGTCGCCGCGGACGACGAGCAGGTCGGCCGCCAGTCCTGCGCGGACGGCGCCGAGTTCGTGATCGAGCCGCAACAGCTGGGCGGCGCCGGACGTCGCTGCACGCAGTACCTGCAATGGCGCCATGCCGGCTGCGGCCATCAGCGCCAGCTCGTTGAGATTGTTGCCGTGCACGCCCACGCCCGAGTCCGTCCCCATCGCGACGTGAACGCCGGCCGCGACTGCGCGAGCGAACGAGTCGACGTGTATCGCGGCAAGCTCCTGAGCCTTGTGCACAGCCCCGGTCGGCAGCGAGACATCTCCCTGCTCTGCGCGGTGGATCACGTCAAGTGGCGCGGTCAGGGTGGGGACCAGCCACGTTCCCCGTTCCAGCATCAACTCGATCGCCTCGTCGTCGAGGTAGACGCCGTGCTCGATCGAGCGGGCTCCGCTTCGGACGGCGGCTTTTATGCCAGCCGGCGCGTGCGCGTGGGCCATGACGTCCACTCCGGCGAAGCTGGCTTCGGCGACGATCTCAGCGAGCTCGTCGTCGCGGAGCTGCCGATGATTCGGATCGTCCTCGGACAACACGCCACCGCTGGTAGCGACCTTGATCCAGTCCGCGCCGGCGCGCAGCAACTCCCTCACCTTGAAGCGCGCCTGCTGCGGTCCGTCGATGATTCCCGACGGGGCGCCCGGATGGGGTTGGCTGAACGGGACGTCGCTGCCGGACAGCAGGTGGCCGTCGCCGTGACCGCCGGTCTGGCTGAGCATCGTGATTGAGATCAAGAGCCGCGGACCGCTGATCAGGCCGAGTTCCAGGGCGCGCTTGACCCCGTAGTCAGCTCCGGCGGCGTCACGGGCCGTCGTTATACCCGCGTGCAGAGTGCGGCGAAGGTTCTCGGCGCCCTGATAGAAACTGAGCGAGAACGGTGTCTGCGCGACCTTCCACATGTCGAGCTCGCTCATCAGCACGTGTACGTGGCAGTCGATGAAGCCGGGCAGGATCGTCGCACCGGCCACGTCGATACGTTCGGCCGCGGGGAACAGCCCTGCATCGATCGTGCCGAACTGCGCGATTCTGTCTCCTGCGATCAGGACGTCGGCGCGTTGTGGCTCGGACCCTGAGCCGTCGAAGACCATGCCGCCGGTGAGCAGGAGCCCGTCCGCGTCCGCGGTGCGGGGCGTGACCTCAGTCGAGAAGATGGCGCACCATCCAGTCCACGAGTGCCTCGTTCTGCGCCCGACGCCCCGCGACCGGGCCGGAGATCGACCCGTCGTGTGACGCATCGGGAAGCATGAGCATCTCGACGGTGCAGCCGCTGCCTTTGAGCGCCGAGTAGAACTGCATGCTCTGCTCGGGCGGGCAGCGGTGATCCTGCTCGGCCTGGATGAGAAGGGTGGGCGTCGTGCACGTGTGCGCGGTGGTCAGCGGCGAGCAGCGCACGTATCGGTCGAGGGCGTTGTGAGGGGTGTCACCGGTGATCTCGGGTCCGAAGCTGAGGCCGATGTCGCTGGTGCCGTAGAGGCTCCACAGGTTCGTGACCGGATTCTCGATGACGGCGGCACGGAATCGGCTGGTGTGCGCGATCATCCACGAGCTCAGGTAGCCGCCGTAGGACAGCCCGGCGACGCCGAGCCGGTCGGGATCGGTGAGGCCCTGCGCGGTGGCCGCCTCGACTGCGACGAGCAGGTCCTGGTAGTCGAGGTTGCCCCAGTCACCGGTGATCGCGTCCGCGAACTCGACGCCGTAGCCACGCGATCCGCGTGGGTTCACCAGCAGCACCCCGAAGCCGGCCTCACAAAGCAGCTGGGCATCGGTGAAGAACACCTGCCCGAAAGCGGACTTGGGGCCGCCGTGGATGAGCAGCACCGTCGGCAGCGGGCCGCCTAGGTCGGCGCGGCGCAGGAACTTGGCCTGGACCGACGGTCCGCCGGGCGCCTGCACCCAGAAGTCCGACACGTTCACGTCACTACACAGCCCGGCGTTCTCGTTGGTGGTGTCGCTCACCTGCACCCGGTGACCGGTGTCCAGGTCGAGGACCCAGAGCTCGGGTGGGGCGGTGATCGTGCCCATCGCGTAGAGCAGGCGAGCGTCGGCGATCGCCAGCGGGTAGTAGCAGGCCGGCCCGCTCAGCAGCCGCTCGTTGCGCGGTTCACCCGACAGGGCGACGCGGTGGATCTCGAGTCGATCCTGTACCTGTACCCGGACGACGGCGTCCTCGCCGGCGATGAGCAGGCGCGGATCCGGATTGACGAACGGAACCGCGATGTCGCCGAGGACATCGCCGTTGATGTCCAGCCCGAGTGCCTCTGCACGCTCAGACGTTCGACCGTCGGCTTCGAGGACGGTGAGCCGAGCGGTGTCCCGCGGCCCCTCCGCGAGGGTCGTCACCGCTACACCAACAGGGGTTACCGCGACCGAAAAGTAGTCGCCTGCGGGCGCCAAATCGACGAGCCGGCCGTCGAGATCGACGGTGCGGACCTCGGAGCGGCCCTGCCAGTCGTCGGGGCCGTTCGAGGCGAGAAAGACCAGTCCTGACGAGTCGGCCAACCAGGCCCCGTCGTGGTTGAGCCAGCCGTCCCGCGTGAGCCGGCGATGCTGCCCGGTCGCTACCTCGACGACGTAGATGTCGGCTGCCGCATCGTCGGCCAGGCCCAGGCCGTCGACCCACGGGACAGCGCGGGTGACGCGGTACGGCCTGGCGGGCTCGCGCGTCGACTCGGTGGCGGTGTAGGCGATCAGGCGTCCGTCGGGGCTCCAGAGCGGTCCGGACACAAGGCTCAGCTCAGGGCGATCGCTCGGCATCATCGGCTCGCACCGCAGCGAGGCGACCTCGGCCAGGACGAGTTCGCTCCGATCGTCCCGATCGGACAGGTAAGCCAGCCTCACCCCGTCCGGCGACCAGGCCGGATCGTGGTCGCGCGGGCCGTTGCCGACCGCTGTGTGGCCCGGCACCCCGACTCGCGACAGTCGCAGGCCGAGCCGTTCCTCGTCCGCGTCGGTGCGCGAGACACACCACGCGACAGCTGTGCCGCCCGGGCTCAGGTCCGCGCTGTGCACGAGCGTCAGGTCCATCGCAATCCCATTCGTAGATACCAGTCGCGGTGCAGCGTCACTCGTCAGGAAACGAGCTCGTAAGTTTTCTACCAACTTTGCAGGCAGCGTACGCTACGCTGCAGGGATGGGGAAGTCCGCCGCTGCCAAGCCACACTCCGCCGATGCACCTGCCGCATCGGACCCGGAGCGGCGCCGGCACCGGCCTCGGGCTGAAACGCGGGCCATGCTCCTGAGTGCGGCGACGCGTGTCGCCATCGCGCGTGGCAGCTCGGAGACGGACGACGAGCACAACCTGCTGGCCGATATCCGCATCACTGACGTGCTCGCCGAGGTCAATCGCGATCACGATGCGTGCAACGGCAATCGGGCCATGACGACGGGCGCGTTCTACCAGATCTGGCCGGACCAAGAGACGTTCCAGCGTGAGCTGCTGGCGTACATCATGGATCAGATCGCGACCCCGGGCAGCGAGGAGATCGACAAGCTGGCTTTCGAGCTGGTGGCCGACGGCGCGCCGGGAGACGAGGTCTTCCGCCAGCTGTGCGACGCAGACTTTCGCACCGCTCGCCGGTCCCCCGAGATCTTCCTCGCGCTGGGTCTCGGAGCCCTGGCGCCGCCGGAGATGGTGCGCGAAGCTCAGCAGGTCGCGAACGAGAAGTTCGTCAAGTCCTTCGAGCATCTGTTCACGACCCTGATGCGGTACTCCCGCCGCAGGCTACGGGCCGGTCGCACGCTCGAAGACCTCATCTGGGCGACCGAGGCCCTACAGGTCGGCTACCTGCTCCGCTCGCGCAGCCATCCGGATATTCCGGAGCGAGCCGACGGCCGGGGATGGAGTGCACGCGCCACCGCCTATCTCGGCATTGTCGACGCCTTCACCCAGCCGGTGCTCTCGGGCCGCGGCAAGCGCAGCCCCGGGCCATCGGCCTAGGCGATGGGGCCGCTACCTGTAGCCGACGCGTGGTTCGACGTGAGCGAGGTCGGCTACGGGCTGACGTTGATCACCGAGCCGTACACCGATCCGTTGGTGCGCGGCAACATCTGGCACGTACGTGGCCGGGACCGCGACCTGGTCGTGGATGCCGGACTCGGTGTTGCCGCGCTTCGCGACGCCGTGCCGGATCTGTTCGCGAACGATCCCGCTCTGGTCATCACGCATGCGCACCTCGATCACATGGGATCGGCCTACGAATTCGCTGACTGCTGGGCGCATCCGTTGGAGCCGGTGGCAAATCCGCTTCGCCAGACGCTGCGCGGTGCTCAGCTTGTGGACGTCCTCGGCATCGGTGATTCTGCGTTGACCGAGCCGCCTCCTGATCTGCTCGTCGCGGCGGTTCCATACCGCGGCTACGACCCGGCGAACTATGAACTGCGTTCGGTGCGCGTGACGCGCGAGCTGAACGCGGGCGACGTGATCGACCTGGGCGATCGGCGCCTGCGCGTGCTGCACCTGCCGGGTCACACACCAGGCAGCATTGCGCTGTATGAGCCGGACACACGCGCGTTGTTCTCCGGCGATGTCATCTATGACGTCGGCGGAGCCGATCAGCTGCTGGATGACCTTGGCAGCGGTGACGTCGGGGCGTACCTGTCCACCATGGGACAGCTTGAGCCGCTACCGATCGACGTGATCTACGCCGGCCATGGTGACCCGTTCGGCGCGGATCGGATGCACGAGCTGATCGAGGAGTATCGACGCACCCGTGCGCGTCCGGTGAGATGAGGCCCTCCTCGTGAGTCAGTCCGACTGCGGAACGCTCGCAGCAACCGACTCGAAGGCGCGCACGCAGGCCACGCGGTGTCGGCCCACCACGATCGGCTGCGGGTCGTCGGTGTGGCACGTGGGCAGCGACACCGGACAGCGGTCGTGGAACCGGCAGCCTTCCCCCAGCGACAACGCACTGACCGGCTCGCCCTCCAGTACCGGTCGCTGCGGGCCGCTGCTCGATCGGGCACGGCCGATCTCGGGCACGGCCCGGAGCAGCGCCTGTGCATAGGGATGCTGCGGGCCGTTGAAGAACTCATCGGACGGCGCGTCCTCGACGATGCGTCCGAGGTACATCACGACAACCCGCTCACACAGCGCTCGCACGACACCGAGATCGTGCGAGATGAACACCAGCGTCAGTCCGAGTTCGCTGCGCAGGTCGGCCAGCAGGTTGATGACCTTTGCCTGGGCGGACACGTCGAGGGCGGAGACGGCCTCGTCGGCCACCAGCACCTCCGGCTGAACCGCCAGCGCCCGCGCCACCGCAACCCGCTGCCGCTGGCCACCGGACAGCTCGCGCGGGCGTGCGTCCAGCACCCGGGCCGGCAGCCCGACCATCTCCATCAGCCCGCGCAGGGCGGAGTTCATGCCTGCCGCCGGCACGAGGTCGTGGAACTTGATCAGCTCCGCCAGTACGGACCGCACCCGCCGACGCGGATTCAAGGAGGAGGCCGGGTCCTGGAACACCATTTGGATCCGTCGGCGGGTTGCCCTGGACCTGGCGGCGGAGACCGCGCCCGCATCGAATTCGACCGAACCCGAGGTCGGCGCGAGAAGCCCGACCAGGACGCTGGCGAGCGTCGACTTGCCACAGCCGGACTCGCCGACCAGGCCGATGCACTCGGAACGATCGATGCGCAGGTCCACGCCATCGACGGCCCGCAAGGTCAACCGCTCGCCACCGTCGGGGTTCGGAAGGCCGAAGTGCACGTGGACGTCCCGCAGTTCGAGCAGCGCACTCATGCCGACCGTCCGAGCTGCAACTCCGCGTGCCGGATGCACGAGGTGAATCGTCCGGGTTCGAGTTCGACGAGCGGCGGATTCCCCGCACGGCAGGCATCGACGGCGAACTCGCACCGGGGCGCGAAGCGGCACCCCGCCGGCAGCCGGCCGGCCGTCGGCGGTGACCCTGGGATCGTGGCCAGCCTGGGCAGCCGGACGGATGCGCGCGGCATCGAACTCACCAGCCCACGGGTGTAGGCGTGCCGCGGTGCGCTGACCACCTCGTCCGTCGCGCCCTGCTCGACGATCTGGCCCGCGTACATCACGGCCACTCGGTCCGCGATTCGCGAGACCACCGCCAGATCGTGGCTGACGAAGATCAACGCGAGCCCGAGCTCGCCGCGCAACCGCTCGAGCAGCGACAGGATCTGGTCCTGGATGGTGACATCGAGCGCGGTCGTCGGCTCGTCACACAGCAGCAGCCGAGGTTCGACCGACAGCGCCATCGCGATCATCACCTGCTGGCGCAGGCCGCCGGACAGCTCGTGCGGGTGGCTGCGATAGCGGCGCTTGGGCTCGGGGATTCCCGCTTGGGCGAGCAGCTCGAGTGCGCGGCTGGCGGCTGCCGAACGGGACAGACCGGTGACACGGGCACCTGCCGCGACGAGATCACCCACCCGCATGGTCGGGTTGAGCGAGCTCATCGGCTCCTGGAAGATCATGGATACCCCGTGCCCTCGCAGCGTCTGCGGGTCGCGCTCGGCGAGCTCGCCGTCCGGACCGGCGAATCGAAGCCCGCCCGCCTTCTGGTGCAAGGAGCCGGGCAACAATCCGAGAATCGAGCGCAGGGTCAGGCTCTTTCCCGACCCGGACTCGCCCACCAACCCGAAGCACTCGCCGGCATTGACGTGGAGGGAGACGCCGTCCACCAGCACCGGCGTCATGGCCCGTCCGACTCCCACCGTCAGGTCCTCGAGTTCGAGCACTCGACCGGCGGTACTCACGCCTTGAGCCGATCGTCGAGGCCGTCGCCGATCAGGGCCAGTCCCATCGCCAGCAGCGCGATCGCCAGGCCCGGCGCGGCGACCAGCCACCAGTCGTGTTGCAGCAGACTCTGCCCGGAGTTGATCATCGCACCCCATTCGGCGGTTCCGATCGGGATGCCGACGCCGAGAAAGGACAGCGTCGCCAGCGCCAGCATGGCGAGCCCCACGTCGACGAACACGTACACGACGGTCTGTCCGAGCGCGTTCGGCAGGACGTGCCACAGGATGATGCGGCGTCGAGGCAGACCACCGGTCGTGGCCGCCCGTACGTAGTCCATGGTGCGTACGCGGCGGATCTCGGTTCGCAGCAGGCGCGCGTAGACGATCCAGGAGATCAGCGTGAAGCCGATGATGATCGGCACCTCGCCCGGGCCGAGGAAGAGCCAGCCGTGCCCGGGTCCCACGAGGCCGAGCAGGGCGATGAAGAAGATGAACAGCGGGAACGAGACGACCACGTCGGAGATCCGCATGATGGCCGCGTCCACGAATCGGCCGCCGAAGCCTGCGGCGATGCCGATCAGGCTGCCCAGAACCGCCGGGATGAGGGTGCCGAGAAGGCCCACGGTCAGGTCCACCCGTATCGCGTAGACCAGCCGGGTCCACACGTCACGGCCGAGTTGGTCGGTGCCGAGCAGATGGGCACCCGACGGTTTGGCCAGGCGGTGCAGCAGATCCTGCGCTTCCGGATGCCCGCTGGTGAGCAGTGGTGCGAAGATGCCCGCGAACACGAACAGGGCGACGACGACGGCGCCGCACGCGATCTTGCCGTCACCGCGACGGTGCCGCGGTCGGCGCGCCAGGGTCGGCACGTCGTCTTCGTGTGCGGTCAGGGCGATGCTCATGCCGCTGCCGCCTTCGGGTCCAATGCGGTGACGATCGCTTCACCGATGAAGTTGGCCACCACCACCCCCACCGCGAAGACCAGGGTGATGCCCTGAACGACGAAGACATCCTTGCTCGCCGACGCCGTGACCAGCGCGCTGCCGAGCCCGGGAACGTCGAAGGTGGCTTCCAGGATGACGACACCGAAGAACAGGTAGCCGACGTTGAGCGCCAGCAGCGTGATGACCGGGCCGAGCGCGTTGCGCATGACGTGCTTGAACACCAGTTGCGGTCCGTGGATACCCAGGGACTTCGCGACCGCGATGTACTCGGAGTCGAGTACCTCGACAAGGCTGGAGCGCAGGCTACGCACGAGAACCGGCGTCAGTGCGATCGCGCCGGTGACAGACGGCAGCACGAGTGAGCGGAGCAGCGCGCCCGGGCCCGTGCCGAGGCCGGCGACCGGGAACCAGCCCGTCGGGATGGCGAGCAGGCGCAGCAGCAGAAACCCGACCCAGAACGTCGGAAGGAACAGCGCGAGCAGGACGACCAGGCGCAGCCCGTGGTCGACGGCGCGATCGCGGTACCACGCCGCCGTCCAGGCCAGGCCGAGCGCCAGCACCACCGACAGCAGCAGGGTGCCCAGCAGCAGCCAGCACGTGTCGGACAGCCGCTGCGCGATGAGGTCCGTGACGCGCTGCCCGTCGACCGAGGTTCCGAGGTTGCCGTGCAGCACCTTCGACAGGTAATCCAGGTACTGCACCGGCAGGCTGTGATCGAGTCCGAGTTGCCGGCGCAGCGCGTCGACAGCGGCCTGCGGCGCCCGCGGGCCCAACCGCAGTCGAGCCGCGTCGCCAGGCGCGACCTGGGTCAGCACGAAGACGACGAGGGTGACGGCCAGCAGCACGAGGATCAGCTGGGCCAGCTTGCTGATCACGCCCCTGAGGTGTCTCATGCTGCCGCCTCACCGTGCCGTCCGGCCCAGGGCCAGGGCCAGGTTAGTGCGTGACCCACAGCTCGTCCGCCACGTACTCCAGGTACGGATCCGGCTTGAATCCGTGCACCTTGCTCGACACCGCGTAGTCGGCGTTCGGGACGACGAGCGGGATCACCGCCGCGCTGTCGTAGGCGGACTGCTCGAACGTCTTCACCGCCGCAGTGACCTGGGCCTGCGTCGAGGCGGCGTGGATGGCCTTCACGGCAGCGTTCGCGGCCGACACGTCCGCCTTCGAGAACATGAAGTCGGTCCCGGCGATCAGGCCGAGCGGGTCCAGCGGGGTGTGTGCCAGCGCGCTGGCCGAGAGCATCGCCAACTGGAAGTTGCCCTTGCCCAGACGATCTATCTGGGTGCTGAGCGGTACCGAGGTCACCGAAGCCTTGATGCCGGCCTTGGCCAGCATCGGCACCATCGCCTGGGCGGCGAGCTGCTCGGGCGAGGCAGTGGCGACCAGGATCTCCAGCGTTTGGCCGGCGTAGCCCGACGTCGCGACGAGCTGCTTGGCCTGAGCCAGGTCCGTCTTGCCCCATTCGCAGTCGTCGCAGGGCGCGACGCCGGGAACCACCTGCGGCAGCAGGGACGTGGCAGGTATGCCCTCGCCGCCGTACCCGCCGGCGAGCAGGCCCTTGTAGTCGAGCGCCAGCGACAGCGCCCTGCGGAAGTCCACGTTGTCGGTGGGCGCCACTTTGGTCTGGGTGATCAGCACGCTCACACCCGACGACGGCGACCGGACGACCGTGTTCTGTGGGTACTGTGCGGCGACCGCGGTGTTGAGGTTGTCCACGATGTCCACCGCCCCGCTCTCGAACTGCAGCAGGTTCTGGTTGTCGTCGGTGACCACATGGAAGTTGATCTTGTCCAGGTGCGGCAGGCCCCTCCGGTAGTAGTACGGGTTGCGGACCAGGCTGATGGACTGCCCGGTCACCTGGCTGGCGATCTCGAAGGGGCCGGCGCTGACCGGCTTCTTCCAGTAGGCGCCCGCCGATTGCCCACCGTAGTTGTTCGGGAAGATCGCAGCGCCCGTGGTCGCCAGGATGCCGGGCAGGGTGACGTCAGGCTCGGACAGGTGGAAGACGGCTGTCTGCGGGTCCGGCGTCGTGACCGAGCGCACCGATGCGTAGTAGCTGCCGTAGATCGCGCCGGCCCGCCAGAGGCCGAAGGAGAACTTGACGTCGGCGGACGTGACGGGCGAACCGTTGCTGAACTTCGCGCGCGGATCGATCGTGAAGGTGATCGTCTTGGAGGCGGCGTCGTACTTGTAGGAGGACGCCAGTCCCGGAAGCAACTTCTCCCCGCCCGGCTCCGGGCGCAGCAGCGTGCCGTACACCTGCGGGAACACCTCGTAGCTGACCGTCAACTCGGCCAGCTGCGGATTCCAGCTGTCGATGGCACTGCCGATCGCGATCGTCGCGCTACCGCCACGCACCGGCTTGCCACCACCGGAACCATCCGACGCCGGGCTGCCCGACCCGCCCGGCCCGTTGCAGGCCGTCGCGGCCGCGATCACGACCGCCAGGGGCAACGCAAGCATCCAGCCGCGCCCCACGCGCCCCCCAAGCTTCATATCGCCTCCGAGAGATTCGTAAAGAAGTTACTAAGTTGGTGACTGTACGACAAGAACGTGGCCGCGTCTACCCGTCACCTGCCCGGTCTCGACCTCGCCGGACCACGCAGGTCAGAGCACCTTGGACAGGAACGCCTTGGTGCGGTCCTGCTTCGGGTTGGCGAGCAGGTCGCGGGGGTTGCCCTGTTCGACGATGACGCCGCCGTCCATGTAGATGAGTTGGTCGGCGACCTCCCGCGCAAATCCCATCTCGTGGGTGGCGATGATCATCGTCATGCCGGTTGCGGCCAGATCGCGCATCACGTCGAGCACCTCGCCGACGAGTTCGGGGTCGAGGGCGGAGGTGGGTTCGTCGAACAGCATCAGCTTGGGTTTCATGGCCAGTGCCCGGGCGATCGCGACCCGTTGTTGCTGCCCGCCGGACAGGTGCCGGGGGTAGGCGTCGCACTTGGTGCCCAACCCCACCCTGTCCAGGAGCGTCCGGGCTTGCTGGACTGTCTGTTCGCGGTCGCGGCGGAGCACCCGGACCGGCGCCTGGATGACGTTGCTGAGCACCGTCAGGTGCGGGAACAGGTTGAAGTGCTGGAACACCATGCCGATCTCGGCCCGCTTCTGGCAGATGTCACGATCGCGCAGCTCGTGCAGCCGCCCGCGGTGGGTCCGGTAGCCGACGAGTTCGCCGTCCACCCAGAGCCGTCCGCCGTCGATCTTCTCCAGGTGGTTGACGCAGCGGAGCAGGGTCGTCTTGCCCGAACCCGAGGCGCCGATCAGGCACGTCACCTGGCCGCGGTGAACGTCGAGGTCGATGCCGCGCAGGACCGGTACATGCGCGAAGCTCTTGCGTACCCGTTCGGCTCGGACCATGCAGGTGGGTTCGAGTCCGGTCGTGCCGGCGTTCATGAGGCGGCGCCGCTCACCGGCTCGATCGCGCGCTTGCGCCCTGGTACAGCGAGCAACCCGCGCGCCAGGCTCAGCAGCGGCCCCTGCAAACTCGCCCGCGCCGCGCCGCGGGCGAAGCGTCGCTCGATGTAGAACTGGCCGATGGACAGGACGGTGGTGATCGTGATGTACCAGATGCTGGCCACGATCAGCAGCGGGATCGTCTGGTAGGTGCGCGAGTACACGTTCTGCGCAGCACGCAGCAGTTCGGAGACCGCGATGATGCTGACCAGCGAGGTGGTCTTCAGCATTCCGATCGTCTCGTTGCCGGTCGGCGGGATGATGATCCGCATCGCCTGGGGAAGAACGATCAGCCGCATCGTCAGGGCGCGGGACATGCCGAGAGCTTGCGCGGCCTCGGTCTGCCCGGCGTCCACGGACAGCAGCCCGGCGCGCACGATCTCAGCCATGTAGGCGCCCTCGTTCAGCCCGAGCGCGAGGCAGGCAGCGGTGAGCGCAGTGATGATGCTGTTGACGCTGCCGTGCACGAATTCGGGGCCGAAGGGGATCCCGAGCGAGAGTCGCGGGTACAGGGCGCTCACGTTGTACCAGAACAGGATCTGCACGTACACCGGCGTGCCGCGGAAGAACCAGACGTACAGCCCACCGGCGCCGGAGACGATCGGATTCGGGGACAGGCGCATCAGTGCGGCAATGACGCCGAGGACGATCCCGGCCAGCATCGCGATCACCGTCAGTTCGAGAGTGAGCAGCAGCCCGTTCACGATCACCGTGGAGAACAGGTACTCGCCGACGACGTGCCACTGGAAGTTCCGGTTCGTGGCGAGCGAGTGCCCGAGCATGATCGCGAGCAGCAGCACGACCAGCATGGCGAGCCAGCGGCCGGGATGCCGGACCGGGACCGCCCGCGGATCACCCTCGCCATCTGGCCTCGGTGCCGCCGCGGCGCCGTCGAGCCCGATCGCGGTTCCGGTGAGGTGGGTCATCGCGTGGCTCCCGTCAGCTCGTCGCGCCGTTTACCTGCGCGGAAGTAACGGCGCCCGCCTTGGTGCCCCACTTGGTGAGGATCGCTGTGTAGGTGCCGTCTGCGATGAGCGCGTTGACCGCCTTCTGGATCGCGGGTACCAGCGGACTGCCCTTGGGCAGGGCGATCCCGTCCGGGACCGTTCCGTAGGCCTGGCCGACGAGCTTGAACTGACCCTTGCCCTGGGCGACGATGTAGCCCGCGACCGGCGAGTCGGCCATGCCGACGTCCGCGCGGGAACTGGACAGGGCGAGGTTGGCCGCGTTCTGGTCCTGGAACACCAGGACCTTCAGGCCGGCCTCGCCGGTCTTGCGGCACGTGGTGTTCTGGGCATTCGCGTCGGTCTCCTCGCTGGTGCCGCTCTCCACGGCGACGCTGTGGCCGCACAGGTCGGCCAAGGTACGGACTGCCGGTCCACCGGTGGATCGCTCGAAGAACGAGGTTCCGGCGGAGAAGTAGTCGACGAAGTCAACCGTCTTCTCCCGCTCCCGACGATCGTTCATCCCGGCCATGACCAGGTCATAGCGATGCGCTGCCAGGCCGGGGATGAGCGCGTCGAAGGTGGCGTTGACCATCCTCACCTTCAGGCCGAGTTCCTGTCCGATCGCGGTTGCCAGGTCGGCGTCGCTCCCGATGATCGTGCGGCCGTCGGCAGCGACGAACCCGATCGGGGCGTAGTCGGCCGAGGTGCCGACCGTGAGCGTGCCCTTGGCCCGGATCGCGGCCGGCACGGCAGCGACGGCGGAGGTGTTCGGCTGCGCCGTAGGCACGGTGACCGTGCCCGTAGGCGAGCTGGTGGTCCCGCCCGTGCTGGGTGTGCTGCACGCGGCCAGAGCTGTGGCCACGGCGCAGGCCGCGGCAGTGCAGCCGATGGTGATGCGCCCTCGCTTGCGGGTACTCATGTCTCCTCCAAAGGGGGTCTACCTGTGCGGTTGGTCGCGCAGGAGCAGGTCGTCGTAGGTTTCGCGGCGCACGACCAGCCGGGCCGACCCGTCGCGGCAGAACACGACCGGGGGGCGGCGGGCGCCGTTGTAGTTGTTGGCGAGCGTGTAGCAGTACGCGCCGGTGGTGGGCACGGCGATCACGTCGCCCACCACCGGATCGCGCAGGGCGACGCCGGTGCTGATCCGGTCGCCGGACTCGCAGTGGCGACCGACGAGATCGACCGGGGCGCCGCCGCCGACGCGGTTCGCGATGGTCGCCTCGAACCGCTGCCCGTACAGCGCGATCTCCATGTTGTCGCCCATCCCGCCGTCGACCGCGACGAACGTCGGCGAGCCGGCCTTGATGGAGATGACCCGGTACAGCGTGATTCCCGCCCGGGCGACCAGGCTGCGGCCCGGCTCGATCATCAGCTGCGCGGTCGCCGGCAGGTGCTGCTGCGCTGCGTCGGCCAGGGCGCTCACCCACTGCTCGACGCTGGGCGGGTCGTCGGCGTAGGTGTACCGCACACCCAACCCGCCACCGAGGTCGTACACGTCGAACTCGCCGAACCCGGCGAGCGCCCGCACGGCCTCGGTGAACGGCCGGGTCTCACGGATCTGGCTCCCGATGTGCATGTGCACGCCGGCCAGCTCCAGGCGGGCGCTGTTGCGCAGCCGGCCGATCGCCCGTTGCGCGGCCGGGCCGGACAGGCCGAACTTGGAGCCGGCCTGCCCGGTCGACATGGCCTCGTGCGTGTCCGCCCGCACGCCGGGGACCAGCCGGACCAGGACCCGCTGCTCGTGCTGGACGATCCGCTCCAGCCGGTCGATGTCGTCGAGATTGTCGATCACGATCGTTCCGACGCCGGCGTCGACGGCCTGATGCAGCTCCTCGAGCGTCTTGGCATTGCCGTGCAGCACCATCTCGGCCGGATCGGCGCCGGCCGCCAGCGCGGCCGCCAGCTCGCCACCACCGGCGACGTCCATGCCCACACCGGCACCGGCCATCGCCCGGTAGGCCGCCGTGCACGGGAACGCCTTGGAGGCGAAGAGCACCTTCGAGCGCGGCCAGCGAGCAGCCAGTGCGGTCCGCGCCCGCAACGCCTGGCCCACCATCGCGTCCTCGTCGACCACGTACGCGGGCGTGCCGTACGTGTCGGCAAGCTCCATCAACGACAGCCCCGCCACGGTCAGCTCGCCGGCGCCGTCGACGTAAGAACCGTCCGGGAAGAGCCCGACCAGAGCGGTCTCGCCTGTCTCGCGGCTTGCCGGTTGCGCGGTCATCGCCACCTCTGAATTTGTGCGCCGTTATTGACGTGGACCAGCCTGAGTGCCCCGGCCGCGCAATGGATTAGCCGATCGGCCTACGCTTCGCGAATGACTGTGGCCGCTACGCCAACAGGCTGCGCGCTGTCGACGCTGGTCGAGCGGGTTCGGCCGGTCACGCTCGAGGTACTCACCGCGCCGACCGACGACCCGGTCACCGTCCGCGGCGCCGTCATCGAGGACCTCGGCGATCCGCTGCCCGACCTCCCTGGCGCGCTATTGCTGCTCGTCGGCGCCGCCGCCGACCCCGAGTTGGTCATGACCTCACTGCGCCGCGCGGCCGCCCGCAGCTTCGCCGGAGTGATCATCAAGGCGCGTAGGCGCGACCTGACCGAAATGCTGCGCGCCGCAGCGGACCTGAGCCTGGCGGTGCTGACGATCAACGACGAGCTGTCCTGGCGCGAGCTGGGCGCACTGCTGGACGCCGCGCTCGGTCCGTTCGTCGGCACGAGCGACACCCCGGCTGCGGGGGTGGGCGACGAGCTGTTCGCGATCGCCGATGCGGTGGCAGGCACGATCGGTGGTTCGGTCGCGATCGAGGACCTGGGCCAGCACGTGCTCGCGTACTCGAGCGTGCCAGGACAGCGCATCGATCCGCTGCGCAGCCAGGGCATCCTCGACCGTCGGGTACCGGACCTGCCGGTCAACGCCGACATGTACCGCTCCGTTCTCAACGCTCCGGGGATCGTTCGCTTCCCGACCGAGGGCGACGAGCTGGCACGTGCGGCGATCGGCATCCGAGCGGGCACCCTCCCGCTCGGCACCCTGTGGGTGATCGAGGGCGATGAGGGCCTGACCGCTGAGGGCGACCGCGCGTTGGCCGAAGGCGCGCAACTGGCGGCACTGCACATGCTCCGGGCACGCAGCGCCGGCGAGCTCGACCAACATCTGCGCGGCGAACTGCTGCGCGCGCTGCTCGAGGGTGCAGTCGGCTCCCAGGCAGCGACGCACCGGCTCGGCCTCGCGGTCGGGCAAGCCCAGGCCCTGCTCGCGCTCGGCCCGTCCCAGCCGTTCCCGCCCACCGGGCCGCCGCTGATCCCCGACGTCGCTCAGCAGGTCCGCAGCCAGTGTGCGGCGCTGCGGCCCGACGCGATCGTCACTGCCGTCCACCGCGCCGTCTACGTGCTCATCGCGGGGACCCGCGCCGGGGACGCGGCAGCGCGACTTGCGGCGTCCCTGCTCGGCGCGCTGGACCGCGGCAGCACCGGCCCGCTGTGTATCGGAATCGGCGTCGACGACACTCCGGTCCCGGATCTTGCCGCGATGCGCACCGACGCCGACGACCTGCTCCGCGTCCTGACCGCGGCCGGCTCGCCGGTGCGCATCGCGCGGATGCACGAACTGAGATCTCGAGTCCTGCTGATGCACGTCAGCGACGAACTCGCCCGCCACCGCCAGCTTCGACTAGCTGCCCTGGACGAGCTGATCGAGTCCGACCCTCGACGGGCAGACGAGCTGGTGCAGACCCTGCATGCCTGGTTCGACGCGTACTTCGACATCCGACGCGCCGCCGACCGGCTGCACATCCATCCCAACACGCTTCGCTACCGGCTCCGCCGACTCTCGGGCGCCATACCGATCGACCTTGAGGACCCCGATACCCGCCTGTGCCTGTGGCTGCAGCTCAGATCCGATCAACTCGTCAAGCCCGACCCACCGCCCGTGCGCGACTGAGCGCGGGCAGCTGGCCATCTGGTACAGCTGGCCGGATTTGCGTCCGTCATCCCGTGCCTATCCTGCGGCGCGCAGGAGCCGTGGCCGCAGCTTTTTGCGCGCGGCTGCTGGGTGCTGGTGGTGGGTTCAGCGGGCGGGGCGGTGATCGCGTCGAGGACGAGCTGCGCGGATCGGCGGCGCGCCGCTCATCTTGTCGGAAGGCTCTTCTACAGTCGGTGCCGTGACCAAGCGACCGTGGCGCAGCGTCGATGCCGACCTGTTCAGATTCAGCACGACGGATCTGCGCGAGCTGCACGTCGCCGTGATGGCCGCATTCGACGAGGCGGCGGTCCTTGCCCCGGCGCTCAATCTGGACGTGGTGCGGTCGGCTGTCGTCCAGCTCGGTTGGGACGAGCCGCTCGGCGACGATGCGCTGCAGGCGACGCTCACGGCGCTGACCGGGTGGGGTCTGCTGGAGGCCACCCAGGACCACTCGGCCCGGTACAGCACGCCCGAGGAGTTCGAACGCAAGAATCTGCAGTGGTCGCTGACGGCCCGGGGCGAGGCTGCGATCTCCGGACTGCTACACGCGCTGGAGTCGTTGCGCACGGCGGTCGGACTGCAGACGGCGGTCCTGGACGCGATCGGTGACGGCCTCGCCGAACTGGGCCAACTCATGCGAGCGCCACGTTCATCGGCCACCGACGCACGGATCCACGTGCAGCTTTCCCAGGTCGAGCGGAATCTGTCCTCACTGGTGACCAGCGTGCGCCAGTTCAACGGCCATCTGCAGCGACTGCTGCGCGAGGACGGCACCGACGATGCGGTCTTCGCCGACGTGAAGCGCCGCACCGTCAACTACCTCGAGGAGTACGTCGAGGGCGTCGAGCGTCCGCAGCGCCGGCTGGTGACCGCCGTTCACCAGCTCGAGTCTCTCGGCGTGGCCACCGTGTTCGACCGTGCGCTGACCGGAGCCAACCTCGCGCCGGTTGCTGACGGTGATCCGGGACCGGCCTGGCTTGCCGAGCGGGAGCGTCGGTGGCGGGCACTGCGGGCCTGGTTCGCTCCGACGGATGCTTGCTCGCCATTGGTGGGCGGGCTGGTCGACATTGCCCGGACTGCCATCATCGAGCTGCTCCGGGTCCTCGAACGGCGCTGGGACAGCCGCCGGCGCTCCGCGTCGATCGCGCAGGACTTCCGAGCGCTGGCGCGCCTGTTCGCGGCGGCTCCGGGAGAGCAGGAGGCGCATCGACTCTTCGCTGCGACGATGGGGCTGTGGCCGTCGCGCCACGCCCATGTGCCTTCCGTGGACGGCGAGGCGCGCGCGCCGAATGTCTCCTGGCTCGCCGGCGAGCCGGTCGAGGTCGCGCCCGCGCTGCGTACGACGGGCACGCTGGCCAACCGCGGGCAGGTGCGGCCGGTGTCCGACCCTGCGCTCGTACGTGCCCTGCGCCAACGTGCGCAGGCCGAAGCACTCGCCGCACACGACACACTCCGCTCCGCACTGGTCACCGATGGCAGCGTGCGGTTGTCTCAGTTCGGCGAACTGCCGCTCGATGCGTTCGCCGAGCTGTTGGGCCTGCTGGCAGTGGGGCTCGATGCGCCGATCGCCGCCGACGGCACCCGTCGCGCACTCTCGGTGGACGGGCGGGTCGAGGTCCTGATGCACGACCGGCGGGACGGGCGGACTGCCGCGATCACCACCCGGACGGGTACGTTGCACGGCCCCGATCTGACTGTTGCGATCACGATCGTTGATGCGGTGCAACTGCGACAGGAGGTGTCCGGTGGCTAGCACAGCGCTCGACGAACACCTGGCCGCGGAGCGTTCCAGCGCCGTCCGCGGACTGCTCGCGACGCCGCTGCTGGACGCCGAGACTGATCGCGAGGCGTTCCGGCTGGTCGTCCGGCACGGTCAATGGCTGACCGAGTACTTCGAGCAAACCTGTGGCTGGAGCGTCACGGTCGATGCGGCCGCGGGTTTCGCTCGGCTGGCCAAGCGTGCGGTCCTGATCGACACCAGCCGGCCGCTGCGGCGCACGCGCGGCGACGCGCCCCCGTTCGACCGGCGCCGCTATCAACTGCTCTGCCTGGTCTGCGCTGAGCTGGTCCGCCACCCCGTGACGACAGTAGGTCTGCTCGCGACCGCGGTCACCGCCGACTCGGGCCTGGACACCAGCCGGTACGGCGAGCGCAGTGCCTTCGTCGACGTGCTGCGGGTCCTGGCGTCCTGGGGCATGGTCCGGGTGACGGCCGGCGAGGTCGACGCCTTCGTCGACAGCGAGCAGGCCAACGCGATCCTCGCAGCCGATACCGCGCGGCTGCACCGGTTGCTGGTGAGTGCGGTTGCGCCCAGCGCCCTGCCCGACGGCGTCGAGGTCGAGAGCGCGATCGAGCGGCTGTCGGCCGAGCCGCGCTACGGGGACGCGATCACCGAACAGCCAGCGGAGGCGGCGGACGAGGCACGCAACCGGTGGGCGCGCCATCGCCTGGGCCGACGGCTGCTCGACGACCCTGCCGTCTACCTGGAAGACCTCTCGCCGGTCGAGCGTGACTACCTCGCCAGCCTCAGCGGTCGTCGCTGGCTGCGCGAGCGGGTGGCCGAGGCGGGCTTCGAACTGGAGGAGCGGGCGGAGGGCCTGCTCGCGGTCGACCCGGAAGCCATCGCAACCGACGCCCGGTTCCCCGCCCCGCAGGGCAACGGGTATCAGCTCGCGCTGCTGCTCGCCGATCGGCTGGTCCCGAGCGGGCTCGACGGGCGTCGACGACTGGAGCGACTCGAGCCCGACCAGCTGCGCCGGGAAGTGGCGGCGATCATGGCGCGCTTCCCGAGCTGGGCGCGCGGGCGGCGCGAGGGCGACGGCCCGGACCGGCTGACCGCCGAGGCCGTCGACTTGCTCACCAGGTTCGGCCTGGCCCGCCGCGAACCGGATGGCGCCGTGGTCGCGCTACCTGCACTCGCCCGTTACCGGATCACCGACCCCGTCGTCGCGGGCGAACCCACGCTGTTCGAGGAGCAAGCATGAGCACCGGAGTAAACACTCACCCCCGCTTCGCGGACCGGGCCGACCAACGCAAGGTCGGCCAATGAGTGCACCACACCTGAGCGAGGTCGTGTCCCTGCCGTCCGGAGGGTCGCCGGCCGATCGCTGGCGCCCGAACCGGGCCGGGCTGATCGCACTGTGGCGCTACTGGGACGAGACCTTCACCTTCCACAACGGCCGACTGCTGCTGCGCGGGCCGAACGGGTCGGGGAAGTCCATGGCCCTCGAGCTGCTGCTGCCGTTCCTGCTCGACGGGGACAGTTCACCGTCTCGGTTGACCTCATCCGGCAAGCCGCGCGGGCG
>JBOGDQ010000064.1:0-4297 GCA_050742975.1 Jatrophihabitantaceae bacterium | reverse complement strand
CCCATGCCGGTGTCGATGTTCTTGCTCGGCAGCTCGCCCAGGATCGGGTAGTCGGACTTGCCGGGCCCGTTGCCCGGGCCGCGCTCGTTCTGCATGAAGACCAGGTTCCAGAACTCCATGTACCGGTCCTCGTCGACCGCCGGCCCGCCCTCGACGCCGTAGTCGGGGCCGCGGTCGTAGTACAGCTCGCTGCACGGCCCGCACGGCCCGGCGACGGTCATGGACCAGAAGTTGTCGTCCATCCCCTTGCGGACGATGCGCTCGAGCGGCAGGCCGATCTGCTTGTGCCAGATGTCGATCGCCTCGTCGTCGTCGAGGTACACCGTGGCCCAGATCCGGTCACCGTCCAGACCGAACCCGCCGTCGTCGACCGACGTGGTGGACAGGTCCCAGGCGAGCTGGATCGCGACGTCCTTGAAGTAGTCGCCGAAGCTGAAGTTACCGTTCATCTGGAAGAACGTGCCGTGGCGCGTGGTCTTGCCTACCTCGTCGATGTCCTGGGTGCGGATGCACTTCTGGATGCTCGTCGCGCGCTTCCAGGGCGGGCTCTGCTGGCCGACGAAGTACGGGACGAACTGGACCATGCCGGCGTTGACGAACAGCAGGTTCGGGTCGTCGAACGGCAGCGGCACGCTCGGGACGACGGCGTGCCCGTTCGCCTCGAAGTGCCCCAGGAACCGCCTCCTGATCTCGGCGGTTCTCATGATGCTTCGTCGACCCTGCCCAGCTGGCCGTCGAGTCCGGTGCTCTTGCGCAGCTCCGCCTCGCGGTCGTGCATCGCCTCGCGGACGTCGTCGGCGAAGTCACGCAGCGCGTCGGCGAGGTCGGCCAGTCCGGCGCCGATACCGCCGGCCAGGCCGCGCGGCGTCAGCTTCTCGGCCAGCTTCGACAGCTTGCGGACCAGCAGGGCACCGATCGTCACGCCCATGGCCAGCCAGAACAGGCGCCTCATCGGGACACCGCCGCAAGCGTGCATGTGGCCCCGATGGCAGTGAGCACCTTGGTTCCGGTTCTCATGAGCGCGTGTCCTTGCGGCGGGAGGCGCGGTGCCGGCGGCGTGCGGCCTTGATCGCATCGGCGTCGCGCCGGCCCTGCACCGTCTTGCGCACGCCGTAGGAGAACGCGGCCGCCTTGATCATCGGGTTGCCCAGCGTGCTGGAGACGACGGCGGACACGGCGGCGGCGTTGGACGTCATCGCGCTGACGTTCTTGGTGATGCCCTCGACCTGGACGAGCTGGGCGTTGACCTGGGTCATCGTGCCCTGCGCCTCGTCGAGCAGCGGGGCGGCGCCCTCGTGCGTCTTGCGGATCGCGAGCGTGGCCTCGTCCAGCGTGCGGCCCAGCTTGAGCAGCGGGATCGCGAGCAGCAGGACGAGCAGCGCGAAGGCGATGGCCGCGATCAGCGCGGCGACAGCCCCTCCGGACATCGAAGGCCCTCCTCGGTAGGCGCGGGCAGAACCAGTCGACCCTATCGGGTCACCGGCCGGGCCCTGCCCCCTCGGCGGTTCCGCGGACCGCCGCCCGAAGCCGCGGCAGCCGCTCGGACACCTGCCGTTCGGCCCCGCGCGCGGTGGGCGTGTAGTAGTCGCGGCCGACCAGCTCGTCCGGCGGGTACTGCTGGGTGAGGACGCCCTCGGCCACATCGTGCGGGTAGCGGTATCGCTCGCCGTTACCCAGCTTGGCCGCGCCGGGATAGTGACCTCCCCCGCCGGCTACGCCCTCACTGGCGGGGGTACCCCCGCTGCGTAACCCGGGCGGCACCGAGCCGGCCAGCCCGGCCCGCACGTCGGTGAGCGCGGAGTCGATCGCCCGCACGACGGCGTTGGACTTGGCGGCCAGCGCCAGGTGGATCGTCGCCTGGGCCAGGTTGATCCGAGCCTCGGGCATGCCGATCAGCTGCACCGCCTGCGCGGCTGCGGTCGCGGCGAGCAGTGCGGTGGGATCGGCCAGCCCGATGTCCTCGCTGGCGTGGACGACCAGCCGGCGGGCGATGAATCGCGGGTCCTCCCCCGCCTCGATCATCCGGGCCAGGTAGTGCAGCGCGGCGTCGGCGTCCGATCCGCGGATCGACTTGATGAACGCGCTGATCACGTCGTAGTGCTGATCGCCGTCGCGGTCGTAGCGCACGGCCGCCGTGTCGACGGCCTGCTCCAGCGTCGGCAGGTCGACGCTCGATTTCCCTTCGGCGACGGCTGTTCCGGCCGCCGCCTCCAGGGCTGTCAGGGCGCGCCGGGCGTCGCCGGCCGACATCCGCAGCAGGTGGGCGCGGGCGTCGTCGTCCAGGGCGACCGTTCCGGCCAGGCCGCGCTCGTCGCTCAGCGCCCGGTCCACCAACTCGCCGACGGCGCTCTCGTCCAGCGGCTGCAGGCTGAGTAGCAGGCTGCGCGACAGCAGCGGCGAGACGATCGAGAAGAACGGGTTCTCCGTGGTGGCCGCGACGAGGGTGATGTGCCGCGCCTCGACGGCGTGCAGCAGCGAGTCCTGCTGGGTCTTGGAGAAGCGGTGGATCTCGTCGATGAACAGCACGGTCTGCACGCCGCTGTGCCCGAGCGTGACCCGCGCCTGCTCGATGACGGCGCGGACGTCCTTCACACCTGCGTTGAGCGCGGACAGCTGGACGAAGCGACGGTTCGTGGCCGAGGACACGATCAGCGCGAGCGTCGTCTTGCCGGTGCCTGGTGGCCCGAACAGGATGAGCGACATCGGCGCGTCGCCCTCGACCAGCCGTCGCAGCGGTGAGCCCGCAGCAAGCAGGTGGTCCTGCCCGACGACCTCGTCCAGGGTGCGCGGCCGCATCCGGGCAGCCAGGGGTGCCGCGGGGTCGAACGGGGACTCGACGCGCTCGGGTGCGGGAGGTTCGAACAGGGTCATGGCGTCCAGCCTAGGAACCGCCGGCCGATCCGGCTGCCGCGCGCCCGACCCTGGTTCACGTCATGGAGTTCAGTGTCGGCCGGCGATCAGCGACCACATCGGCTTGACCTGCTGGTTGTCGCTCGTGACGCCGAGCTTGCCGAGGCCCAAGCCCTGCTCGATGGTCAGCAGCATCGAGTAGTGGTTGTACGCCGTCGCGTCGGTCGCGTGGTGCGGGCCGTGCCGGCTGATGACGATCATCGGGACCAGGCCGCCGCCGTAGACGCCGCCCGGCCAGGTGGCGCTCACCGCCGGGTCGCCCGCAGGCAGGACGGGCGAGTCGCAGCAGCCCGCGGTGGACAGGTAGAAGTTGTCCGACGGGTTCGAGCCGTCGTAGTCGGTCTCGTCGGCGGTAACCAGGATGACGCTGTTCCCGGTCCAGGCCCGGCTGTGCATGATCGTGTCGACCGCCGTCTTCAGGAACTGGTCGGCCTTGACCTTCAGCGACTCGTCCGCCGCGTCACCGGCAGTGTCCGAGTACGGGCACGGGGTCTCCGGGCGGCCGGCGATCGGCGAGTAGACGCCGCCGTGCATGTCGTTGCACTGGTCCGGGCTGATCCAGACGAACTGGGGCGCCCGCCGGGAGTTCAGGTCGCGGGCCAGGTCCGTGTACGGCTTGATCTGCGCGGTACGTGCCGGGTTGTCGCGCACGTCGTTGTACATGATGAACGGGTTGTGTTTGGACGCGTAGAGCGCGCCACCCGTGGCAGGCCAGGAGTCGGGCAGGTAGCCGGCACTGGGCATGGCGTCCATGTACGCGGCCCACGAGACGTGCGCGGCCGTCAGCTCGTCCACGATGTTGGTGTGGTCGTAGTGGTTGACGGCCGCGTTCGTGGCGGTGGGGTACCAGCCGTTGTCGTTGTTGACGTCCCAGTTGCTGCCGCTCGTCGCCGCGATGTAGTTCGGCTCGCTGGTGTGCGTCACGCCGTAATAGTTCGTCGCCTGACCGTACGTGCTGGCCAGCATGTTCGTGAACGGCATGCTCGTCGTGTCACCGATGACGTGGTCCTGCGCGTGGTTCTCCTCCATGATCACGAACACGTGGTCGAGGCGCTGGCTGTGGTGCCCGCGCCCATGGTTCCCGTCGCCCTGGTGGGAGGGCGCGATTCCCTGGGCCGGCGCGACGACACCGACGACGAGCGCCAGCGCGCCCACCGCGGCGCTGACCGACAGTGCCCATCCGATCCTGGTCCGGCGTGATCTGTTCATAAGCCGCTCCTGACCTCGTCTTCGGGCGGCCTCCCCGCCCTTCCATCGAGTCCTAGGCGGGTTCCACGGTTGCAGTCAATGGCACGAGTTGCCAGGATGCGAACGGTGCATCCTCGACTCACGGTCGGCATCCAGCTACCACACAGTCGGCTCGTCGCTGCGGGCTGGCCACTGCTGT
>JBOGDQ010000063.1:0-21301 GCA_050742975.1 Jatrophihabitantaceae bacterium | reverse complement strand
ATGCATTGGCATCGGCCCCGCCGTCGGGTGGACCTGTCGGACTAGCGCGAGCGCTTGGCTGCGGCCTTCTTGGCCGGGGCCTTCTTGGCCGGGGCCTTCTTCGCAGCTGCCTTCTTTGCCGGGGCCTTCTTCGCAGCTGCCTTCTTTGCCGGCGCGGCCTTCTTCGCCGGGGCCTTGGCGACCTTGCGCCGACCCGCGGTGATGTCCTTGAACTCAGCGCCGGCACGGAACGCCGGAACCGAGGTCTTCTTCACCTTGACCGATGCGCCGGTCGCAGGGTTGCGCGCGGTACGAGCGGCACGCTCACGCTTCTCGAAGATGCCGAAGCCGGTAAGCGCAACGCGCTCGCCCTTGGCCACCATCGCGTAGACGGTGTCGATGACCGCGTCGAGCGCGATGGCTGCACGCTTCTTGTCTCCGTCGAGCCGCTCAGCGAGCGCTTCGACGAACTGAGCCTTGTTTGGCACGTGTCCTCCCAGGACGGGTTTGCGTTGACCAGGCCTGTGCACCGTGGTCGCTTCGCTCGTCACGCTAGGACGTTCGGCCCTCGACAACAACGCAATCCGCTTGTGTCGCAGGACTTTTCTTCACGGCTAGTTCTCGGTGCCGGGAGCCGGCTGAGCTGGTGAATGGCCGAATCCCGTTTTGCAGTAAGGCGATTCGTCGCCGGGCAGGTCGGTCAGGCGCTAACGCTCGGCAGCCACGACTTTCGCGATTTCTCGTACGCCTCGACGGCGTCGGTGTGTCGCAACGTGAGTCCGATGTCGTCGAATCCTTCGAGCAGGCGCCAGCGCGTGTAGTCGTCGAGCACGAAGTCGTGCACCTCTGAGTCACGCTCGGGTCGCAAGCTCCCCCCAAGCGTCCACCGCACCTGACGCTCCACGAGGTCGATCGTCACCTCGGTGCTCGGGTCCTGCTCGATGTCGTCCCAGAGCCGCTGCACGATCTTCTCGGCCAGCTCGACCGTCAGCAGCCCGGCCTTGAGCGAGTTGCCACGGAAGATGTCGGCGAATCGCGGCGAGATCACCGCCTTGAAGCCGTAGTCGGTCAATGCCCAGACGGCGTGCTCCCGCGAGCTACCGGTGCCGAAGTCGGGCCCGGCGACCAGGATCGTCGCACCCTCGTACTGCTTCTGGTTGAGCACGAAGCCCGGCTCGTTGGTGCGCCACGCGTTGAACAGGCCGTCCTCGAACCCGGTGCGGGTGACCCGTTTGAGGTAGATGGCCGGGATGATCTGATCGGTGTCGACGTTGCTGCGGCGCAGCGGCATCGCCGTCCCGGTGTGCACCGTGAACGTGTCCATCTGGCGCTCCTTGTCTGGTTAGAGGTCTGCGGGGCCGGCCAGATGGCCGGTGAGCGCGGTGGCTGCCGCGACGAGCGGTGAGACCAGGTGAGTGCGCCCGCCCTTGCCCTGCCGGCCCTCGAAGTTGCGGTTGGACGTCGACGCGCTGCGCTCACCGGCCGCGAGCTGGTCCGGGTTCATGCCGAGGCACATCGAGCAGCCGGCCTGGCGCCAGTCCGCACCGGCCGCGATGAAGATCGTGTCCAGACCCTCCTCCTCGGCCTGCCTGCGCACGCGCATCGATCCGGGGACGACGAGCATCCGTACTCCGTCGGCAACCTTGCGCCCCTCGACGATCCTGGCCACCGAGCGCAGATCCTCGATGCGACCGTTGGTGCACGACCCCACGAACACGGTGTCCACCTTGATGTCCCGCAGCGGCGTTCCCGCCGTCAACCCCATATATGCGAGGGCTTTCTCGGCGGCCACGCGGTCACCGGCGTCCTCGTAGTCGGCAGGATCCGGCACCACCGCGCTGAGCGGTGCGCCCTGGCCCGGGTTGGTGCCCCACGTGACGAACGGCGCGAGTTCGGCGGCGTCGAACGTGATCTCGGCGTCGAACTCGGCGTCGTCGTCGGTGCGCATGCTCGTCCAGTACTCGACGGCGGCGTCCCAGTCGGCACCCTCGGGCGCGTGGTCGCGGCCTCGGAGATAGTCGAACGTCGTCCGGTCCGGCGCGATCATGCCGGCCCGCGCGCCCCACTCGATGCTCATGTTGCACACCGTCATGCGGCCTTCCATGGACATCTGCTCGAACGTGCTGCCCCGGTACTCGACCATGTACCCCTGGCCACCGCCCGTCCCTGCCTTGGCGATCACCGCGAGGATGACGTCCTTCGGTGTCACGCCGTCGGACAGCGCTCCGTTCACGGTCACCGCCATCGTCTTCGGCCGCTCCATCGGCAACGTCTGGGTGGCTAGGACGTGCTCGACCTGGCTGGTGCCGATGCCGAACGCGAGCGCCCCGAAGGCGCCGTGCGTCGAGGTGTGCGAGTCGCCGCAGACGATCGTCATGCCCGGCTGGGTGATTCCGAGCTGCGGGCCGATCACGTGCACGATTCCCTGCTCGGCGTCGCCCATCGGGTACAGGCGCACGCCGAACTCTTCGCAGTTCCGGCGCAGCGTCTCGATCTGGGTGCGACTGACCTCGTCCTTGATCGAGCTGACGCCTGCGAGCGGCAGGGTGTAGTCGGTAGGCGTGTTGTGGTCCTCGGTCGCGAGGGTGAGGTCCGGACGGTGCACCGGACGGCCGGCCAGGCGGAGCCCGTCGAACGACTGCGGACTGGTGACCTCGTGCACGAGGTGCATGTCGATGAACAGCAGGTCCGGCTCGCCCGCCGCGCTGCGGACGACGTGGCTGTCCCAGAGCTTCTCTGCGAGTGTCTTGCCCATGACGCCTCTTTCCGGCTTGCAGTCTCATTATCTGAGACCGTAGTATCGCTGTATGGGACAGGCTATCAGCTCGCGTCAATCCAGCGGGATCGGTGTCGTCGACAAGAGCGTCGCCATTCTGTCCGCCGTCGCCCTGGCGCCGTCAACCCTGGCGGAGCTGGTGGGCGGCACCGGGCTGCCGCGGGCGACGGCACACCGGCTCGCGGTCGCGCTCGAGGTGCACCGGCTGATCGCGCGCGATGCGGAGGGACGGTTCGTTCTCGGGCCACGGCTGGGCGAGCTGGCGGTCGCCCTGCCCGATCCGCTGGTCATCGCGTCCGGTCCCGTCCTCGCCTGGGTGCGGGACGAGTGCGGCGAGAGCGCGCAGCTGTACCGCCGCGACGGCAACGAGCGGGTGTGCATCGCCGCCGCGGAGCGGGCCACCGGGCTGCGCACCACGGTTCCGGTCGGCTCGCGATTGCCGCTGTCGGCCGGCTCCGGCGCGCAGGTGCTGTGCGCGTGGTCGGACGCGGCGTCGCTGGACCACGTGCTCGACGGCGCGGAGTTCACCGTCCGGACGCTGGCGGACGTCCGTCGGCGCGGTTGGGCCCAGTCGATCGGGCAGCGCGAGGCCGGTGTCGCCTCGGTCTCGGCACCGGTGCTGAGCGCCGAGGGCGAACTGCTCGGCGCCCTGTCGCTGTCCGGTCCGATCGAGCGGCTCGGGCGCAACCCCGGCCAGCGGTTCGCGCCGGTCCTGGTCACCGGCGCCCGCCGCATCGCAGCCGCCCTCTGATCCGCCCCCCTGACCCCTACCTCGATCCGCGAGTGGTCAGATACGCGGCGGGTGGTCACGTATAGCTGACCACTCGCGCCGCAACTGACCACTCGCGCGAGAGGTGCACAGGTGCGGAACCCGTCTGCGGACCGTGGCCATGACTTCGGTGGTGACCTCCCACGGACGCTTGAACGTCTCTGCCGGTCCGTAGAGGTAAACCAGCCACCCGTCGCGGCGAAGGTCGGTCGGTGTTTCGGGTCAAGTCGCGGCGCATTCGCTTGATCTCCGCGTGGTCCTTGCCCTGATACTCAAGCGCGAGTTTAGCTTCAGCCAGCGAGAGATCCGGCTCGGCCAGGCAACCTCCGTCGACCCGGCTCACCGCTTCGTTGACCTCGAACCGCGGCATGCCAGGCACGCTGACCGCGACCCGCAGATGGCTCTCCGGGCGCGACCTGGACCGCGCATCCAGCAGCGACAAGGCAAGGCGGGCACGGCGTGCGAACCGGGAGCGAGCGGTCCGCCGGAGCACCCCCTGCAACTCGTCCAGACACGTACCGCCGCGGAGCACGCTGTCGCCCGCCGCGACCAAGGCTGGCAGGCCCAGCACCCGGCAAGATCGCGCCAGGTGCGGGCCGGGCTCGTCACCTCCAGCCCGTTGACCAGCGCGATGTCCGAGTCGGGAGGCTGTAGCCGGTGCGGGACGAACTCCTGTCTCCTCGTTCGAGTCATAGCGCATCCGGCTGTCGACGGCGTGGCGGTGGCGAGATGCAGCTCGTCAGGCAGGTCGGGCAGCCACAGGCCGTGCAGCCGCGCGGCGGTCGTGGACGCGATCACGGTGAACTCGGCAGAGGTCTGGACCGCGAAGGCGCAGCGCGCGGCCAGATCCGGGGCAAGCTCGGTCGGCAGCCAGCAGTTGCGGGCCAGTCGCGTGATTGCGGGTCGGGCATTGACGCCGACTCGTTTGCCATGTCGGTGAGCGTGACCCGGCTCTGCTCGAAGCGCTTGCCGGCGACCGGACTGTTGGATAGTCGCTCCTGCAACCCACATTGTTGCCACGCCCGTTGACAGGGCGGCACCAGTGCCGACGCGGTCAGCGCCAGCCCTCAGCGGCGAAGCCGTCCGAGAGCACGCACGCCGCGAGCAGGCCGTCCTGCTCGCCAAGCCGGCCGAGATCGCGCGGCACGAGCGGGGCATGCGCGAAGAAGGCGAGGTTGGCCGAGCGCTCGGGCGTGGTGCGGGGCCGGTAGACGATGCCCTCGCACCGGTCGCCGAACCAGTCGTGGACGCGATCGGCCAGCAGCTGGCAGGCGTGCCACACGTCCGGCGCGCGCGAGGTGTTGATCTGGTCGTCCAGCCCGAGTGCGTCCAGGATCCGATCGCGGCGAAGGTCGAGCACCCGCACGGTACCTGCGAGCTCGACCAGGCGGAGGTCGAGCTCGCTGGCGCGCACGACCCGCTCGGACTTGTCGAATCGCTCGCGCATGGCGACCCGCTGCGCGTCACCGGCGTACCGCACGCGGAACGCGCCCGAGGCGGAGTCGAAGCGCGACCGTGGCGCCGGGTAGGGCCGCCACGACCACGCGTCCGGCGGTTCCGCGTCCAGCCGGTACCAGCTGCGGCGCAGGGCCGACAGCCGCAAGCCCGGCGGCCGCGCGGCGGGCAGCCGCGCCGCGTAGCGATCGGTCGGGTCGCTCAGAATCCGCCGCCGACGGCCCGGACGTAGTGGAGGGTGCGCTCGAGGTCACCGGCCGCGAGCAGGTCGGCCGGTGACCGACCACCCTCCTCGGGCAGCGACGTCCGCATGAGCGCGTCTGCGCTCAGGCCGTCCTGACCAATCTCGCGCAACGCCGCGATCACCTCGGGGACGCCGTCCAGCACGCCGCGCGGGCCGAACTGCCACGGCGGGAACCAGGAGCGCCGCGAGATGTCGATCGACATGAGCCGGCCGTTCGCCACCCGCAACGACACCGCCTGCCGGCTCACGTCGCCGAGCAGTTCGCAGACCTGCGCGGTCGTGTACGAGCGGGCCCGCAGCTCGCGCAGCAGGGCGACGATCCGATGGGCGTTGAGCGTGCGGGCCAGCGACAGGCTCGCGTCGTCCGCCTCCTCGGCCAGCGCGTCGGGGTCGGCCAGCAGACGCAGCGTCGGCAGGACTCGTTGCGGATCGTCCGCGAGCCGCTGCTCGACCGCGGTCAGTACGGCCTGGGACCGCTCGGTCATGATCTCACCCTCTTTGCTTGACAAGCTTGACAGTAGTCCGCGTCCGGATGGTGTCAAGTTTGTCAAGCGATCACGCGAAGTCCTCCTCGCGGTACTCGCCCGCGCGCCGCGTCCCCGCGCTCTCGTTCTCGCCGGCCCGCAGCTCGACTCGGCGGATCTTGCCGCTGATCGTCTTGGGCAGGTCGGTGAACTCGATCCGGCGGATGCGCTTGTAGCCGGCCAGGTGCTCGCGGCAGTAGCGCAGGATGTCTGCGGCCAGCTCCTTGCTCGGCTCGTGCCCAGCGACGAGGACGACATACGCCTTCGGCACCGCCAGCCGCAACTCGTCCGGCGCCGGCACGACCGCTGCCTCCGCTACGGCGGGATGCTCGATCAGTACCGACTCGAGCTCGAACGGGCTGATCCGGTAGTCGCTGGCCTTGAAGACGTCGTCGGTGCGGCCGATGTAGGTGATGTAGCCGTCGGCATCCCGGCTCGCGACGTCCCCGGTGTGGTACCGCCCCCCGGCGAACGCGCTGTCGTTGCGCTCGGCGTCACCCTGATAACCGACCATCAGCCCGACCGGACGCGGGTCGCACCGCACGCAGATCTCCCCCTCGGTGCTAGCCGAAGCGCCTGGACCTACGGTCGGCGCGCCGCCTGCGGCGCCTTCGCCAGCCGAAGCGTTCACCAGGTCGACGAGGTCGATGGTGAACCCCGGCATCGGCCGTCCCATCGACCCGAGCTTCAGCGGCTGCCCCGGCGAGTTGCCGATCTGCAACGTCGTCTCGGTCTGGCCGAAGCCGTCGCGGATGGTCAGCCCCCAGGCCCGCTGCACGGACTCGATCACCTCCGGGTTCAGCGGCTCACCGGCCCCGGCAAGCTCGCGCAACGAGGTCTGCCACTGCGCCAGGTCCTGCTGGATCAGCATCCGCCACACGGTCGGCGGCGCGCAGAACGTGGTCACCTTGGCATCGCGCAGCACGTCCAGCATCGCGCGGGCGTCGAAGCGTTCGTAGTTGTACAGACAGATCGTGGCCCCGGCGATCCACGGCGCGAACACGCACGACCAGGCGTGCTTGGCCCAGCCGGGACTGGACACGTTCAGGTGCACGTCGCCGGGCTGCAGCCCGATCCAGTACATCGTCGACAGGTGCCCGATCGGGTAGCTGGCGTGCGTGTGCTCGACCAGCTTCGGCAGCGCGGTCGTGCCGGACGTGAAGTACAGCAGCAGTGGATCGTCCGCCTCCGTCGGCCCGTCCGGCTCGAAGTGTGCGAGCGACTCGTCGGTGTCGGAGTAGCGCAGCCAGCCCTCGACCGGCGCACCTACCGCCACCCGCAGGTACCCGCCGCCGACGTCGGCGAACCGCGGCGCGATGTCCGACCGCGCGATGACCGCGCCGACGTCGCCGCGGTTGACGCGGTCACGCAGGTCCGCAGGCGCGAGCAGCGTGCTGGCCGGGATGATCACCGCACCCAGCTTCATCGCGGCCAGGGTGGTCTCCCACAGCTCGACCTGGTTGCCCAGTAGGACCAGCACCCGCATGCCGCGCCGCACGCCGTGCGCGCGCAGCCAGCCGGCGACCTGGTCAGAACGCCGGGACAGCTGGGCGAAGGTGAACGCCGTCTCGGTCCGTCCCTCGCCCTGTTCGATCAGCCGCAGCGCCACCCGCTCACCCGTCTCGGCGGCCAGCACGGCGTCGAACCAGTCGATCGCGAAGTTGAACCGCTCCGGACGCGGCCACTCGAACTGCGCGCACGCCGTGTCGTAGTCGGTGCGGTGCTCCAGCAGGAGGTCACGCGCGGCACGGAACTGTTCGGTCGGACTCGTCATGCGCCTACCCTGCCTGTCGGGACGGTTACCAGTTGGTGGCGACGTAGGTGGTCTCCAGGTACGAGTCGATGCCCTCGTAGCCACCTTCGCGGCCCAGGCCGGACTGCTTGACACCGCCGAACGGTGCAGCCGGGTCGGAGACCAGGCCCCGGTTGAGCCCGACCATGCCGACTTCCAGCCGCTCGCAGACCCGCAGCCCCCGCGCGAGCGATCCGCTGTACACGTACGCGGTCAGGCCCATCTCCGAGGCGTTCGCGATGGCCACCGCGTCGTCGTCGTCGCGCACGGTGATGATCGGCGCCACCGGACCGAACACCTCCTCGGTCGCCACCGCCGAATCGCGCGGGACGTCGGCCAGCACCGTCGGCGGGTAGAAGAAGCCCGGGCCGTCCGCACGACGACCGCCGAGGACCGCGATCGCGCCCGCTGCTACCGAACGGTCCACCTTGTCCGCGATCCCGTCCACCGCCTTGGCGTTGATCATCGGACCCAGCTGAGTCGACTCGGCCGTCCCCGCGCCCACGACCAGCTCGCCCATCCGTGCCGCCATCCGCTTGGCGAACTCCGCGGCAACCGGCTCCTGCACGAGGAACCGGTTCGCCGCGGTGCAGGCCTGCCCACCGTTGCGCATCTTGGCCAGCATCGCACCCTCGACCGCCGCGTCCAGATCCGCGTCGTCCAGCACGATGAACGGATCGTTGCCGCCCAGCTCCAGCGAGGTGTTCACGACCCGATCCGCCGCCTGCCGCAGCAGCAGCCGCCCGACCCCCGTCGAGCCGGTGAACGAGAGCTTGCGCACCCGCGGGTCAGCGAGCGCCGCCTCGGTCAGCTCACCCGGCCGATCGGTCGTCAGCACGTTGATCACCCCCGCCGGCACCCCCGCCTCGGCGAGCAGCTGACCCAGCAGCAGCGCGGTCAGCGGGGTGTCCTCGGCCGGCTTGAGCAGTACCGTGCAGCCCGCCGCCAGCGCCGGGCCGATCTTGCGGGTCGCCATCGCCGCCGGGAAGTTCCACGGTGTCAGCAACAGCGCCACCCCGACCGGCTTGCGGAACGTCAGGATCCGATTCGCACCCGACGGCGCCGTGCGCAGCGCCCCGTCGATCCGCACCGCCTCCTCGCCGAACCACCGGAAGAACTCGGCGGCGTAGGTGACCTCACCGCGCGCATCGGTCAGCGACTTGCCCATCTCCAGGGACATCAGCAGCGCGATCTCCTCGCGCCGGTCGAGCATCAGCTCGAACGCCTTGCGCAACACCTCGCCGCGCTCACGCGGAGCCGTCGCCGCCCACCCCGGCTGCGCTGCCGCGGCCGCCGCCAGCGCGCGATCCAGGTCGTCCAGGCCGGCCCGCGGCACGTCGCAGATCGGCTCACCGGTCGACGGGTTCAACACCGCGAACGAGCCGCCCGATCCACCGCCCCACTTGCCGTCGATGAACAACTCGGTCGGAGTCCCGGGGGGCAGAGTCATGGGCGTCCCTTCGCACGTGGACGGCCGCCGCCGACCGTCAGGTCCAGCTTGCCACCCACGCACGGGTCCACCGGACCCGGCGTATCACGTCGGAGGGGTCAGACGACGGGCACTACCGGTGCGACCGGCTTGCCCTGTGGCATCAGGCCGTGCAACGTCGGCACGCCACGGATCTCGATCATCGACGGCTTGGCGGTTCCCGCATCGACCATGCGCCGCGCGGAAGCCTGGATGACGGCCGCGCTGAGTCCGAAGCGCCGGGCCAGATCCCCGATCGTCGCTGGACGATCAGCGTTGCTCATCGCGCCTAGTACCTTCAGGATCTGCGTATCTAGGTCAACTGGCACAACACCAACATAGTCCTATTTCGCAGGCCCGGAATCCACGTCGAGTGCCGACAGCGCTTCCAGCCTGGACGTCAGCTCCCGGTAGACGGTCTCTATCTCACCGTCGGGGCAGGACACGACCTGTGCGTTCGGGCGGTGGGCGATGACCAGGAGCAGCCGGTCGTACATCGCACCAAGCGCGTCCACTCCGCCGAACTGCTCGACCAGATCGCCGGCTTCGACGTGCGCGGTCCGGGTCGCTGCGGCCGTGCGCCGGACGAAGCGGTCCCGTGCATCGTCGCGAGCGGTCATCAGGACGAACTCGTGGAACGGCACGCCGGCCTCGATCGCGACCGCCTCGGCCTGCTGCAGGAACTGGGGCCGGCCGAGGTACTGCGGCAGCACGACGTCGTGCCGGGAGCGCAGGTGTTCGCGCGCCATCGTCAGGGTCATCGCCCGTGCGAGCAGGCCAGCCTCGACGGGCGCCTCCTGCCAGCGCCCGAGCAGCCGGCGCACGCTGTCGATGTCGAGGTTCAACGCCAGCGGATGATCGTCGACGTACCGCTGCGCGAGGGTGGACTTGCCGATTCCGGGAGGTCCGTTGAGCAGGATCAGACGCGCCACGCTCAGATCATCCCGTAACTGACCTCGCCGGGCGCGGGCTACCCGGCTATCAACGAGATGGTCACCGACGACGGCGCGGACGCGGTGCGCTGCACCTGGTAGCGGCCGCCGACGAGCCGGGCCAGCTGCGGTGGAGTCGGCAGCAGGTGCGGGAAGTCGGCGCTCGACAGCGTGATCCGGATCCGGTGCCCGGCGGCGATCGTCGCGTAGGTCGGGAACACCTCGATGTCGTAACGGGTGAGCCGGCCCGGAACGACCGGCTCCGCCGACGCCTTCGTGTAGGGGTGGTACGGCAGGATCACCTTGTCCCCGATCGCCCACGAGCGAGCGCGATCGAGTGCGCGCATCGAACCGATCAGCGCGCCTTCGGTCAACGGCGTCGACGTGCCGTCAGGAGCGACGTCCTCGACGTTCACGACCCACTGGGTGTCCCGCGTGTTCGCCCTCGCGTAGACAGTCGCGCTGATCGGGCCGGCGATGGTTTTCGCCTGCGCGAGCCGGGCCGTGGTGTAGGTGAGCGCCGTCGGACCGGCCTGCGCAGGCCGGTCGTCGTCGATGCACGGGACAGCCGCCGGTATTCGCCCGGTCACGAGCGAGGCAGCGCCCATCACCCACTGGTCCTGCTGGCGCCCGCAGATCGTGCCGGCGAGCGGCGACCAGAGCAGCTGGTCGGCCCCGGTTGCATCGGCGGGCCTCGTCGTCGCCAGCGAGCCGTCGTTCTGGGACGGCGCGCTCCCGCTCCTGGTGCCGCTGAAGTAGTACGTCGTCGGCGTGGCACCGGTGAATGGGTAGCCGGTGGTCTCGGCGTACCGCGCCGTGCCGAGGTCGTAGTAGTGCAGCGGCGTCGGCGTCGTTGCCATCCCGGTGTGCGCTCCCTTGAGCCAGGTGTCGAACCACTCGAGCTCCAGTGCGTCGAAACTCGAGCCGACACCTCCGCCCTGCAGGTGGGTGTACGGGCCGTCGAGCAGCTGATAGTGGCCGGTCGTTCGCTGTCCGGGCCGCATCGGCGCGTCCACCGGACGACCGGCCCACGCGTTCTGCAGCCCGGCGTAGTTGAGGGGCTCACCACGCTGGAACAGGTCGAACTCGCCGCCGATCAGGTACGCCGGGATGTCATTCGCGACGATCCGGTCCAGGACGTTGCCCGGACCCTTCGCCTGCCAGTACGCGTTGTCGTACGCGTCCGGGCCGCCCAAGAACGTCTCCAGCAGGAACCGGGCGTTGTAGTTCAGCGCATCGCCGGCGTGTGCGAGCAGCCCGGTGAGACCGGCGAGTGGGTTGGCCGGGTTCGCCAGCGCGCTGACCACCGGGTTGACGATGTTGGTCGCCGGCAGCAGCCCGCCGAGGTAGATCGAGTCGAACGACAGGTCCGGGATGCCGCCCATGAATGCGGTGTCGCGGTACACATCATTGGCCGATACCACCGGGAAGATCGCCTTCAGCGGCGAGTTCCGGCCCACCGCGCCGGCCGTCAGCATCTGGTCGATGCCGAGGTAGGACGCGCCGTGCAGGCCCACCCTGCCGTCGCTGTGCGCGATCCGCGCCGCCCAGTTCACCAACTGGACGCCGTCGGCCGTCTGCTTCGGGTCGAACAGGTCGAACGTGCCGCCGGACGCGCCGGTCCCCCGGACGTCGACGGAGATGTCGAGGTAGCCGCGCTCGACGAAGTACGGGTTGGTCCCGAGGCCGGCCGCGGCGCCGGTGTCCTTCCCGTACGGGGTCATCGTCAGCAGCACCGGGAACCGGCCGGCCGCGATCGCCTTCGTCGCAGGATCGGTCGGGTAGTCGATGTTCGCCCGCAGGACGGTCCCGTCGGACATCCGCACGCCGACGCCGTAGACGACGTGGTGGCCGTACCTGGCCGGGCCGGGCTGCCAACTGCTGCCGGGTGCCGCGCTGGCCCTGATCGCGTCCGCGACCGGATCCGGACGCACCTGCGCGCCCGCGCCGCCCGGCCCGCCCGTCGCCAGTGCCGCGGTGAGCCCGACGGTGACGGTTCCGGTGGCGAGGACGGACAGCGTGCGGCGAAGCGGGCGCATGGGGGCTCCTGACGGCCGGGCGGATTTCACCCGGTACAACGAGTAACGGGTTATTCGGTCACTCGCACCGGTGGGCAACCCGTTGAGTTCAGTCGCGGACGGTCGCGGCGGCGGGCTTGAGCTCGCGGGTGGCCGAGGCGAGGCCGGTGGCGAGCGCGAGCAGGGCGGCGGCGATGGTCAGTGCGTGCAGCACCCCGACGCGATCGCCCAGGAAGCCGATCACCGGCGGGCCGGCGAGAAATGCCGTGTACCCGATCGAGGCCACCACGCTGACGCGGCCCGCCGCGTACCGGGACTCGTCCGATGCCGCGCTCATCCCCACCGGGAAGCCGAGCGCGGCGCCGGCGCCCCACAAGACGGTGCCCACGAAGGCGAGCACCAAGTGCGCGCCCACCACCACGAGCACCAGCCCCGCGAACGCGACGGCGACCGAGCTGCGCAGCACCGGAACCCGTCCGTGCCGGTCGATCAGCCCCGGCCCGAACCAGCGCGCGGTCGTCATCGCAGCGAGGAACACCGAGAAGACGAGCGTCCCCATGACGGCCGAGCTGTGATAGCCGTCGATCACCGCGACGCCGAGCCAGTCGTTGCCGGTGCCCTCGGTGAATGCCGCGCACAGGACGAAGACGCCGATGAGCAGGGTCCGCGGCTCGCGCCAGGCGTCCACGGCCCGTCGCTTCGGCTGCTCGAGGGTCGGCTCGTCGTGGGCCGGCTCGGGCAGGAAGTGCCGCGCGTAGACCGGCACGACGGCGGCGGTCACGATCGCCACGCCGAGCAGGTGGCCGGTGACCGGGACGTGCAGCGCGACCATAGCGGCACCGATCGACGCGCCCGCGACGGTGCCCACACTGAATCCGGCGTGGAAGCGCGGCATGATCGAACGACCCACCAGCTTCTCGACGTCAGCCGCATGGACGTTCATCGCGACGTCCCAGGCGCCGTTGCCGAAGCCCAGCAGCACCAGCCCGACGACCACCACTGCGGCGCCGATCCGGTAGCCGACGGCGATGATCGCCATGCCGACGGCCAGCAGCAGCGCCATCAACTCCACAGTGTGCGCCGCGCCGATCCGGTGAATGATCGAACCAGCGAGCGGCAGGGCCACGAGCGAGCCGAGAGCCATGGCCAGCAGGATCAGCCCGAGCTCGGCCGGTGTGACATGCAGGCGGTCGCGTACCTGCGGTATCCGGGAGGCCCAGCTGGCGAACGCGAACCCGGCCGCGATGAACGCGACGAAGCTGGCGCGCCGCGCGCGGTCCACGTTCACAGGCATCACCGAAACCGTAACAGCGCGGGCCCGCCACTTAGCCGCCGCTGCAGTGCGGCCCCTAGCCTGGCCGGCGAGGCCGAACCGGTCGTCATGATCTGCCGCAGCGGGTAGCGATCGCCGATTTCGGGCAAGGTAGGCAAGGCACGCGATCGAAGGAGTGTGTGTGAGTTCGGGCCATGGAACGGCGGCGCCCGCGGCCGGTTCCGTAGCCGACACCGGCCGGGGTCGCGCTCCGGGCGCTCCGGATCGGCGTGGTTTCCGGCCCGACATCCAGGGCCTGCGGGCGATCGCGGTCTCAGCCGTGGTCATCTATCACCTGTTCCCGTCGCTGCTACCGGGCGGCTTCGTTGGCGTCGACGTCTTCTTCGTCATCTCCGGCTACCTGATCACCGGCCACCTGGCGAAGTCGGCCGGACCGAGCGGGCGGGTCCCGCTGCTCGACTTCTGGGGTCGCCGGGCCCGCCGGCTGCTGCCCGCGGCTGCGCTCGTGCTGAGCGTCACCTGGGCGATGTCGAGATTGGTGCTGCCCCTCACCCGGCTGCCGGCCGCGGCCGATCAGGTTCGGGCGAGCGCGCTCTACATGCAGAACTGGACGCTCGCCCGTAACGCGGTCGACTACCTCAACGCCTCCGATGCGCCGAGCCCGGTTGAGCACTTCTGGTCGCTGTCCGTCGAGGAGCAGTTCTACCTTTTCTGGCCACTGCTGTTCGTCCTCGCCTGGCTGGTGACCCGGCGGTTTCGCGCCGTTCGGCGCCCCGGCGCTCGCGCGGTCGCCGTGGGCCTGCTCGTCCTGGGCGTGATCGGGGCGTCGCTGTACTACTCCGCCGCGGAGACGCACGCCAACCCCGCGGCCGCGTACTTCATCACCACCACGCGGGTGTGGGAGCTCGGCCTGGGCGGTGCGCTCGCGTTGCTGCCCGCGCGGGTTGTCCGGCGACTGGCGCGCCAGGGCTGGGCATCGTGGGTCGGCCTGGGCATGGTCGCGCTCTCGCTGTTCGTCATCACGCGCGCGTCGGCCTTCCCCGGCACGATCGCCCTGCTGCCCACCCTCGGGACGGGCCTGCTTCTGGTCTGCGGCTCGTCGGCCGGCCGGGTCGGGACGGCACCACTGACGTCGTTGGCGCCGGCGGTCTTCGTGGGCAACCTGTCGTACTCGCTCTATCTTTGGCACTGGCCGGTGATCGTCCTGTGGGAGGACTACACAGGACGGCAGTCGCTCGATGTGGTGCAGGGCCTGGCCGTTGCCGGTGTGTCCGTCGTGCTGGCGTGGCTGACCAGGCGCTACGTCGAGGACCGCGTGCGTCTGGCGCCGGCGATCGCCGCGCACCGCGGGCGGTCGCTGGCCATGGCGATGACGTTGCTGATCCCGGTCGGCCTGGTGGCCCTGTCCATGCCTTCGCAGGCGTCGAGCGGCGGCCTCAATGCCCAGCACCCCGGCGCGCTTGCGCTTGCCGACCACATCTCGACGCTGCCCCAGGTGCCGTACGTCCCGTCGGTCACAGCGGCGCCCGACGACGCCGCACCGTTCGAGCCATGCGAGGTCGTCAACCAGGACAGCCAGTCCATCCACTGCCGGCTTGGGGACACCACCAACCCGAGGCTGACGGTGGCCCTCGTCGGCGACTCGGTCGTCGGGCAGTGGCAGACCGCGCTCAACCAGATCGCCAAGCGCAATCACTGGCTGCTGATCACCGACTACCGCGCGTCCTGTGAGTGGTCAGCCACGATGACGGCGGTGCTGAACTCGAACCAGCCGTACACCGCCTGCTACGACTGGGGGAAGAATGCGCTGCACGACCTGCTGACCAACATCCACCCGGACGTCGTGATCACCAGTGGCCGTCCCACCTTCGGGACACCGTCGCATCCGAAGCCCGACCATAAGTCGTTCGCGGCGATCGCCCGCGGGACGGCCACCTACTGGCGCGAACTCATCGCGGCCGGCACGAAGATCGTCGCGCTCAAGGAGACGCCGGAGATGGGGATCAACGTCCCCGACTGCCTGTCCAGCGTGCACGGGTCGGTCGCGTCCTGCACCGTGCCCAGAAAGACCGCGGACATCGCGAACACACCGATCGAGCGGACCGTCAAGCTGGTCGGGAAGGGCGCCGAGCTGATCAACATGAACTCGCTGATCTGCACGCCTACGCGGTGCCCTCCGGTCGTCGGCAACGTCGTCGTCTATCTCGACACCCATCACATGACCCAGACCTACACCCGCACCGTCGTGCCATACCTGAGCCGTGCCCTGCTCGCCACCTCCGCGCTGGGCCCGCCACAGCAACGCTGACCCGCCCGATCCGAGGTCGCGCGTCATTCGATCGGCTGGTGGGCGATCAGCTCTGGCTCACGACCCGCGAACAGCCACCCTCCGGCTGCGGCGGCGACGGGCAACCCGATCAGGATGAGTAGCAGGTCGAGCGCGGGGATGTTGCTCATCCGTTCGATGAGCTGGCCTCTGAAGAACGCCGCGGTGGCCAGGTAGGCGACTGCGGTGCCAAGGACGGCGCCGAGCAGCCCGAGCGCGCCGGCCGTGGCCGACGTGATCGTGCGCCGCATGGTGCTGCTGGCCCCGGTCGCAGTGAGCGTCCGTAGCTCGCTGCCCGTCTCGCTGCGGATCAGGCCGACCGTCATCGCGAGGACGCCGAGCGCGAGCAGGATGCCCGCGGCGGTCGCATAGTTGCGCAGCTGGGAGAGCGACGGGGCCTCGCTCTTGACCTCGATCGTCGTTCCCGCTGCGGCTGCCAGTTCGCGAACGGTGTTGATCTGCAGGGCCGTCAGCGACTTGGGCGCTGAGATCAGCCAGCCTCCCGCGCTCATCCGCAGCTTGAGGTGCTGCACGGCGTAGGTGGTGACGAGCAGGTTGGGGGCCGCGGTGTCGGTTGGCAACGCGCCGAACGTCTGGATCTTCGGATCCCGCAGCATCCGGATGACCGCGTTCGGGTGTGGATTGGACAGGTCGCCGTAGATCAGACGGAGCCCTCCCGTGCCTTGCAGGCCTGGCCGCGACGTGATCAGCAGCGTGGTGGGATCGATCGCGCCCGTAGCAATGCCGTAGTGGGCCAGCAGGGTGGGCGTCGCGACGTACACCGTTCCGGGCCCGCTGCGAACTCCGCCGGTGCTGGCTTGAGCTGACCGTTGTCGAGTACCTCACCGCCAATGGCGCCACCGTTCTCGGACCACCAGCCGCCCGAGTGCCTCGCCACCGGATTCGACACTGATCGTCCTCACGCCGGCGCGTCGGTGCCTCCGTGGAACCCCTGAGATCCGTCCTGAACCTCTCCGCAAGTCCGGTGCTGTCGCGACCGTGACCCAGAGGGCGCAGCTGCATCCGTCAGGGATGTGCTGGCGTGGGTGCAATCCGGTCGGCGATTGGCCGTTCCGAGTTCGCCTGCGTCAAGTGGGTCGCTTGAGCGAAGTAGTAACGGGTCGGGGTGGCGGGATTCGAACCCACGGCCCCTCGCTCCCAAAGCGAGTGCGCTACCAAGCTGCGCCACACCCCGGGCGCTGACCGTGCACCACTCTACGGGCGTCGCGCGCGCACCCGACGCGGGAGCCGGTAACCTGAGGAACTGCCCGTGCCGACGACCTCGACCGGGCGACCCGCGGGCGTAGCTCAATGGCAGAGTCTCAGTCTTCCAAACTGATGGTGCGGGTTCGATTCCCGTCGCCCGCTCCGAGCTGACAACCGGTCTGCGGGCTACCGCGAGCCCAGCACCGGGGCCCGGGCGTATCAGCGCCAGCGGCCAGCGTCGAAGTAGCGAGCTGGATTCAAGTCCAGCGTTTCGAGTGTGAGCCGATGTTTCGCGGCAGGATGGGCGCGTGAACATGCTGCGCCTGACCGGTCCGCCCATGCCGCTGCGACTGTCCGGCAAGCCGCTGCCGATGGTCGGCCACGTGCGCATGTACGTCTGCGGCATCACGCCCTACGACGTCACCCACCTGGGCCATGCGTCGACCTACATCTGGGCCGACGCCGCCGATCGGGTGCTGCGCTGGCACGGTCACTCGGTGACGCTCGCGCGCAACGTCACCGACATCGACGAGGTGCTCTTTGCCGAAGCGCGCCGCCGCGGCAAGCAGTACTCGATGCTCGCGACATTGCAGCGCGAGTCGTTCGAGGCCACGATGGCCACGCTCCGCGTCCGCACGCCGGACCACTCGCCCACCGCCGCCCAGGCCGTGGGGCACGTGGTTCAGCTGGCGAGCGCATTGCTGGCCCGCGACCGCGCGTACCTGCGCGGCGGGACGGTCTACGCGCGGACGTCGGGCGCCGCTGCGGCGGCCGGTCTCGACGAAGACGACGCCGTGGCCCTGGCTGCCGCCTACCACGACCACCCCGAGGACCCGGCGAAAGAGCATCCGCTGGACGTCGCAGTCTGGCACGAGAGCGCGGACGACGAGGTCTGCTGGCCGAGCCCGTGGGGCGACGGCCGGCCGGGCTGGCACGCCGAGTGCGCCGCGATGGTGCTGGCCCTGTTCGGACCGTCGGTGGACCTGCACTGCGGCGGCGCCGACCTGGCCTACCCGCACCACGCGTGCGAGGCGCTGCTGGCCGAGGCTGCGACCGGTGTCGCCCCGTTCGCGCGCTCGTGGCTGCGCGCCGGGACCGTCAACATCGCCGGGGCCAAGATGGCGAAGTCGACGGGCAACCTGGTGCTCGTCAACGACCTGCTCCGGACCCACCCGGCTGCCGCGGTCAGGCTGCTCTGCCTCGACCGGCGGTGGTCACAGGCCTGGTCGTTCACGCCCGACGCGCTCGATGACGCAACGGCCGCGCTCGAGCGGCTCTACGCCGCCGCGGCGCGTCCGGGCAACGACTCGGGAAGCGCTGCGGTGACGGCGGCCCTGCGCGAGGACCTGGACGTCCCGACGGCATTGCAGATCGCGCTGGAGGACGGCGGTCAGGCCGCGCGCACGCTGACCGAGGTACTCGCGCTCGGCTGACGATCAGCGCGGGCGGTGCCGGGCGAACTGGACAACCTGCTGGAACGTGGGCCGGTTCTGCCAGTCGATCGCGGGCTGGCCGACCAGGCCGAGCGCCTTGAAGTTGATCGCGTCGAACTGCGGCATGCTCTGCCCGGCCGCCTTCGAGGCCGACGACGCCGTCCATGCCGCGACGTTCGACGAGCCGTTGGCAGCGACCAGCGTGCCGTACGTACGCAGCAGCGCCGCATCGATAGACGACGCGCACGTCGACGGGCCGCCACCGCACTCACGCGAGGTGATCGCCGGGCCGAACGAATCGGCCGGATGCCGACCGAGCAGTTGCTGCAGCGAGGTCACGAGGTAGCTCTCGTAGCCGCCGTCGTACGCGCTGCCGAGGTGAGCCCCGCCCGAGTTCGGCGTGTTGACGAACTGCATCGGCAACACGTCGTAGGCCTGCGCGCTCGCCCCGCCGGTCGATCCCGCGCTGCCGACCCCGCCCGCGGCGAGGATCGGGTCGTACAGCGCGCGGATCAGGTTCGGGACCAGCTCGTCGGCGATCGCCACCGCGGCCGCGTGCTGGTACTGCGCCGCCGACGGATTCGCCTTCACCCGGTGCGACCCGTCGGTCAGCCAGGACCGCAGCTGGGTCAGCATCGCAGTCACGCCGGCCGGTTCGGCGCGGCCCTGCAGGTAGCGAAGGAGCAGCGGCAGGGCGGTGCGGCCGTCGAGATCCTGCGTGGCCGCCGTCTCCATCGCCTGAACCACGTCGGAGCGGGTGAGTTCGCCATGCTGGGCGAACTGCGCCTTCAGCTGGTCGACCAGCATGATCGACCGGTACACCTGGCCGTAGCCGAACTGATCGTCGGCGGCCGCGAAGCCCGGAGCCGGCTTGTTGTTCCAGCTGACGAAATAGCCCTGCGACGGGTTGATCTCGTGCACGTGCGCGGCGTCGGACAGGTAGCCCTGCCATTCGGAGCCGCCGGTCCCCCACGTCGGCAGGCTCGGATCGACGTTCGGCGGGCGGATCGGGTCCCTGCCGCTGACGTAGTAGCCGGTATCGCGATCGTCGACGTAGAACCAGTTGAAGGTGAACTGGATCCTGGCCGTGCTCCGCATCCAGGACGTCACGTCGTGGGTCAATGCAGGCTCGCCCCAGCCGATGAAGCCGACCACCGAGTCGACGTCGTGGCCGAACGTCGAGCGCTGGTTGACGACGGCTACCGGACGGCCTCCGGCGGCCGTCGTCCAGCCCTGCACGACGCCGTGGTCGGTGAGGTAGACGTCGTGCGCGAGGTAGGTCGGCGCGCCCAGGCCGCCTGCCTTGGGCAGGACGTACTCGCCGAAGCGCTCGTGAGCCATCGGCGTGCACCTGCCCTTGAACAGGTAGTAGGTCCCTTGCGCAGCAGGCTTTCCTCCGCTCGGATTGCAGATCACCTCGAGCCGCTGGTCGATCAGGTCGCTTCCGGCAGACGTCGCCGACCAGGCGAAGTCCTCGCCGCGACCGAGCTCGACGATGCCGGTGCCGGGGAAGGACGCGCCCTCGGCGTCGTAGTCCGGCGAGTGCAGGTCGAGCTGCGACAGGATCTGTGGTGCGTAGTAGCTGACCTGCGGGCCGAACACCGCGATCGGGTGCCCGGCCACGGTGCGGTCGGCGTTCACGACGAGCGCGTTGCTCATGTGCTTGGGCAGCGACCGCAGGCCCTTGACGATCGCCAGCGCCTGCAGGTTGGGCTTGGCCAGGTTGCAGTTCGGGTCGGTCGCGACCGGCCCGCCGGTCAGCGCCCTGGCCGCGTCGTCCGGCAGCGCCGTGGTGGCCGGATCGACGGTGCCGGGAATCTCGTACGGGAACCTCTTGTCGACGACGGTGGTCGGCGCGAGGGGGTCATTGCGCGTACTGAAGTTGTCGTACGCCTGGCGCCCCGCGCTCACGCCCATCGTCCGCTGCAGGTACTGGAGCAGCCGCGCGTTCGCCACCTCGTTGCCGCCGCCGCGTCCGAAGATCCCGCCGATCAGGCCAGCGATCGCGACGACGTCGGCCACCGTCCACTTCTGCGGGATCAGCTGCGGCGCGGCGGCCGCGTAGTCGGCAGGCAGCAGGTTCACGTTGAGCGCCGCCTTCGCGATCCAGGCGTTCACCCCGTCGACGTAGCTGTAGATCATCCGGCGGCCCAGCGCGCCCTGCGCGCCGTACTCGGCCGGCAGCGCGTCGACCTGGGCGATCGCCTGCGCCTTCGTGTACGGCGAGAGCAGCAACTGGTCGTGGTCCATCTGCTCGAACTCGCACGAGCCACCGAGGAACGAGGCCAGCGTGCCCTCGCCGTAGTGCCGCAGCACGTCCATGAGGAACAGCCGGTCCTCGGCCTGCGCGAAGCCGGCGCCGAACGCCATCGCCTGGTCCGTCTGCCCGTACACGTGCGGGATGTCGAGCTTGTCACGGTAGATCGTGGTACCCGGTCCGGGGGTCTCGGTGCGCACGATGTCGCCGGGGCGCACGCCGAACGACTCGTCGTTGTAGTACTTGCCGAGGGTGGCGTCCGTCAGTGACGGGTAGCCGTAGAGCAGGTCGGCATACCTGCCGAGCTGGTCCTGGCTGTTCGCCGGATGCTTGCCGAGCAGCTCGAAGTTCACCGCGTCGACGGCGTTCACCAGCCCGTTCTCGCCGGCCGGCAGGATGCTCATCGCGTGGCCGTCGGCGTAGTCGCTCGCGCGGTACGCGCTATCGACGCCACTTGTCGCGGCCGCCTGCCCGGACGAGACGAGCAGGCCTACCGTCATGAGGACCGCGGTCGCGAGCGCGAGCAGGTGGCGACTCGCCGGGTGCGGACGTGGCACGGGACAACCCCCAACGCAAGTGGAACGGGTTCCAACTCCGGACACCTTCCCGCACGCATGGCGACCTCGCCACTTGAAGTCGGGTGCCCGCGGACGTACTCGAGCGGGCAGGATGAGGAGCATGGACGAGCCGGAGCGGGCGCCGACCAGCCGTCGGCGGCGCAGGCGCGCGACATCTGCGGCCGGACCGCCCCGCGTCCACGCGGCCGATTCCGGTCACGACGCGGAGCCGCCGGAGCGGTCGGAACCGCCAGCCGGGGGCGAGGTGGCCCGCACGACAGCACGCCCGACG
>JBOGDQ010000062.1:0-24625 GCA_050742975.1 Jatrophihabitantaceae bacterium | reverse complement strand
GACGTCGACGAGGCGTCGTTCTGACCGCATGAATACCCCCTTCACCGCGCGGACGCGCGGTGAAGGGGGTATTCATCACTTTGTAGGGTCGGGGGGTGAGTGACAACCCGACCACCACGCGCTGGATCAGGCTGGACGGCGCGGTCAACGTGCGCGACCTCGGCGGCCTTCCGGCAGGCAACGGGGCACGGGTGCAGCGCGACCGGCTGATCCGGTCGGACAACCTGCAAGCCCTGTCCGACGCCGACGTCCGCCTGCTGGTCGACGAGCATCACGTGCGGGCCGTCGCCGACCTGCGCACCGGGGTCGAGGTCGACGCCGAGGGCCCCGGGCCGATCACCCGCGAGCCGCTCGTCGACGTCGGACACTTCTCGCTGTTCCCCGAGGTCGGCCGCAACACCGACGCCGCAGCCCTGGAGGACGACACCACCGGCGAGGCGCCGGTCGTGCTGCCGTGGCAGAACCGCGACCGCCCCCGCCCCTCGGTGCCGGGCGGGCCCGCGGTTCGCGGCGCCGCCGCGGTCTACCTTGGTTACCTGCAGGAGCGGGCCGACTCGGCGATCGCCGCGCTACGCCTGATCGCCGGCACGGACGGTGCGACGATCGTCCACTGCGCCGCAGGCAAGGACCGCACCGGTGTCGTCGTCGCCCTGGCCCTGGCCGAGGTCGGGGTCCCGCGCGCTGCGATCGTCGAGGACTACGCCCTGAGCGGCGAGCGGATCGAGAGGATCTTCGAACGGCTGATGGGCTCGCGCACCTACCGCGCCGACCTGTCCGGTCAGGACGTCGACCGGCACCGGACGAGGCCGGAAACCATGGAGCAGCTGCTCGACGCGATCGACGGTGGTTCCGGCGGCGTCCCGGCCTGGCTGCGCTCGCACGGCTGGACCGACGGCGACGCGGCCAGGCTGAGGGCGAATCTGCTCGACGGAACCCGCTAGCGGCCGATCACGCGTTCGGGTGCCGGGAGTTGTAGACCGCTGTCATGGTGTCGCGCAGGTGTGGCCGCTTGGCCAGTAGCGTGCGCAGGTAGTCGTACTCCACGCGCAGCGCCTTGCCGGGCCCGGTGGCCGAGACGGTGGCCGTCCGCTGACCGCCCTCCAGGAACGCCATCTCGCCGATGATGTCGCCGATCCCGAGGACCGCGATCTCCTGCCGTCCGCTGAACACCCGGGCCGTGCCGGACAGCAAGACGTAGCAGGCGTCGGCCGGCGTGCCTTCCTGGACGAACGGCCAGCCGTCGGGGAACGAGGTCTGCTTGCCGGCGGCCACCAGGGCGTCGAGGTCCGCCCGGTCGCACCCGGCGAACGCGACCGACGAGGCCAGCTGGTCTGCAATCGCGCGCTTCTCGCCGTGCGACATGGATCCTCCGTCCCAACGAGTCGATGAATTTCAGACTGTAACGGCGCGTGCCGGGTACGTCGCGTTCAACCGCCGGCACCGTGAGCGCCGACGCACGAGCGTCAGGACCTGAGCAGCGGGATCTGCCCGCCGGCGAGCACCGCGTCGATCTGACGGGGCGAGAGGCGATGGCGCAGCCGGATCTGCCGGCCCTTGCCGGTGTTCTCCGCGGTGAGCACGTCGCCGGCGGTCAGTGCCTCGCGCAGCCCGGCCAGGCGCAGGACGTCGCCCTGCTCGATGCTCTGGTAGTCGTCGGGGTCCTCGAACTCGAGCGGCACGATGCCGAAGTTCGCCAGGTTGCTCCAGTGAATGCGGGCGAACGACTTCGCGATCACGACCCGCAGGCCGAGGTAGCGCGGCGCGATGGCGGCGTGCTCGCGCGAGGAGCCCTGCCCGTAATTGGCACCGGCCACCACGATGTGCCCCGAGGCGTCCGAGCTCTCGGCGACCCGCTTCGCGTAGTCGGCGTCGATCTGGCTGAACGTGAACTCGGCGATGGCCGGGATGTTGCTCCGGAACGGCAGCACACGCGCGCCTGCGGGCAGGATCTCGTCGGTGGAGACGTCGTCGCCCACCTTCAGCTCGACCGGCGCCTCGATGCTGTCCGGCAGCGCGTCGAACTCCGGCAGCGCGGCGATGTTCGGGCCCTTGACCAGCTCCTGCCGGCGAGCCTCGTCGGGCGGCAGCGGCGCGAGCAGCATCGCCGTGTTCACCTGCGTCGAGGACGGCAGCCGAAGCTGCGGGTACTCGATCCCCAGCAGCTCGGGCAGGTCTCGCGGATCGGTGATCTCGCCGGTCAGCGCGGCCGCGGCGGCGGTCTCCGGCGAGCAGAGCCAGACGGAGTCCTCCGCGGTTCCGGAGCGGCCGGGGAAGTTGCGAGGGAACGTGCGCAGGCTGTTGCGGCCGCTCGCCGGGGCCTGCCCCATGCCGATGCAGCCCAGGCAGCCGGACTGGTGGACGCGGGCGCCGGCGGCGATCAGGTCGAACAGCCAGCCGCCCTCGGTCAGGTCCGCCAGGCTCTGCCGGGACGTCGGATTCACGTCGAAGGACACCTGGTCGTGGCTCTGCCGTCCCTTCACGATCTCGGCGACCACCGCGAAGTCACGCAGCCCGGGGTTGGCCGAGGAGCCGAGCACGACCTGGAACACCGGCTCGCCGGCGACCTCGCGCACCGGCACGACGTTGCCCGGGCTGGACGGCTTGGCGATCAGCGGCTCCAGGGTGCTCAGCTCGATCGAATCGGTGACGTCGTAGCTCGCGCCCGGTTGGGCCCGCAGCTCGTGGTAGTCGTCGGCGCGATCCTGCAGGCGCAGGAAGTCGCGGACCGTCCCGTCGGCCGGGAACACCGTCGTGGTGGCGCCCAGTTCGGCGCCCATGTTGGCGATCACGTGCCGATCCATCGCCGACAGTGTGTCCAGGCCGCTGCCGTGGTACTCGATGATCCGGTTGACGCCGCCGGCGACGCCGTGCCGCCGCAGCATCTCCAGGATCACGTCCTTGGCCGACACCCACGGCGCGAGCTCACCAGTCAACTCCACACCCCAGATCTGCGGCATCGTGAGGTACAGCGGCTGCCCGGCCATCGCCAGCGCGACCTGCAGGCCACCGACGCCGACGGCGAGCATGCCGAGCGACCCGGCCGCACAGGTGTGGCTGTCCGAGCCGACCATGGTCGCGCCCGGGACGCCGAAGCGCTGCATGTGCACCGGATGCGAGACGCCGTTGCCGGGCTTGGAGAACCACAGTCCGAAGCGCTGTGCGGCCGAGCGTAGGAACAGGTGATCGTCCGGGTTGCGGTGATCGGCCTGCAGCAGGTTGTGGTCGACATACTGGGCCGAGACCTGCGTCTGAACCCGGTCCAGCTCCAGCGCCTCCAGCTCCAGCATGACCATCGTCCCGGTGGCGTCCTGGGTCAGCGTCTGGTCGATCGTCAGGCCGATCTCGGCTCCGGGCGTCATATCGCCTGACACCAGATGAGACGCGATCAGCTGCTGCGCGACGTTCGCGCTCACTGACCCGCCCCCACCGGCACCGGGCGCTCGGGATCCGGGACTGGCGGCGCGGGCTCGGGGACGGGCGGCGGACCGGGCGTGGGTACCGGTGGCTCCGGCGGCTCGGGGGTGGGCGAGGCCGGGTCGGGAGTCGGTGTGGGTGGTGGTGGCGGGGGAGTCGGTCGAACCGCGTGCACGGGGTGTCGCATCAGGACCATCGCCAATCTTGTCCGGAGATTTATCCGGCGAGTCCGCAGGTCGCGACGCCACCGGCTGCTCGTCGAGGGCGTACCCGGCGTCCCCGGCGGCCAAACGTCGGGCAAGGTTCTATGCCCGGCCGCCACCAGCCTGCTCGACCGATTCTCGCCCAGACCGCTCGGCGAACGCCCTGCTCTCGGGACGAGGTGGGAAGGGGAGCAATTACGGTAGGTTCGTGGGTCTGGAGGGCTCGCCTAGTGGCCGATGGCGGCGGTCTTGAAAACCGCTATGGGGTTAAACCCATCGTGGGTTCGAATCCCACGCCCTCCGCCAGTCACCGGCTGTCGCCCCAGGCTGAGGACCGTGCTCGCTCGGCAAGAGTTTCAGGCGGTGTCCAAGGGGCCCAACGTGCAACGCGTGTCCGTGCGGACGGCGGGACGTGTTCGACGACCGATCGAGAGCTGCTGTCATGACATGCCCGGAACCCGGGTGGGCTTGTGTGCGGAGCCTCCAACGGCGACGCCGATTGTGGTCGAGCGCGGGTTGGGGCTTCATGAGCTCTTTGTCCGATGGGCCCCCCGGTCATTGGGTGGGTACCCGCACGCAACCCTCACGTCGAGCGGCCACTGCACCAGAATGGTGCGGACTGATACCGTGATGGTGTGGCTATGACATTGCGCCTTCCTGCTGACCTCGCCGCCGAGTTGCGCGCTGCCGCCGAAGAAGACCACCGCAGCGTGCAACAGGCAGTAGTGCACGCCGTCCAGATCTACCTCGCTCAGCGCGAGACCGCAGAGATCAAGGCCGACCCCGACACGCTCCGCGCCCTCGCCGAAGCACGCGAGGCTGTCCGCGACGTCGACGTCGTCTACGGCGCCGCGGCCGTCCGCGCGCTGGTCAAAGGCCGCCGCGCTTCGTGACTGACGCGTACGAGCTGGGGACCGCGCCACCAGCTCGCCGGGCCCTGGCCGATCGGCTTCCTGCTGATGTCGCAGCAGCGGCAGTCGAGTTCATCACCGGGCCGCTGCTCACCAATCCACAGCGAGTCGGCCAGCCGCTGGGCGAAGAACTCGCTGGTATCTACGGCGCCCGACTCGGCCGGAGCTGGCGGGTGCTATACGAGATCGACGACACGAGGCATGCAGTCATCGTGCTCGATGTGCGACCCCGCTCGGCCGCCTACCGCGCCCGCTAGCGGGCGCGCCTGATTACCAAGGCGGGGTGAGGCGGCCAGCACGGTGATCACTGGATGGGCGTGGCCCACGGGCTGGCCGGCAGATACGGGATGTCAGGTGTCGCGACGGCGGACGAGAACCACGCTGATCGTGACGGCAATGGCCGTATAAAGGGCGAACACGGCCAGGCCGAGCGACGGGGAGAGGGTGGAGCTGTCCTTGCCGGTGGTGAAGATGGCTTGTCCGGCATTGCCGGGCAGGAACTTGATCACGGTGCCCTGGATCGAGGCCGGCAGAGTCAGCAGTAGCGCGGGCAGCACGAGGATCACGCCGAAAAGCGCAGCGATGGCGCCGGTGCTGCGCCGGATGATGGTGCCCAGCGCGACCGCGATGACGCCGAGCAGGCCGAGGTAGAGGCCGATGCCGAGGATCGAGCGCAACGCGCCGGGCGAGGTGAGGCTGACGCCGTCGGCGCCGAGAATGGCCTGCCCGACGAGGAAGGCGACGAGGCTGCTCACGGTGCCGACGGCGACGGCGACAGCACCGACCACGCCGGCTTTGGCGGCAACGACCCAGGGCCGCTGCGGGGCGGCGGCGAAGGTGGAGCGGATCATCCCGGTCGAGTACTCGCTACTGATCACCAGCACACCGAGCGCGCCGATGGCGAGCTGCGCGAGCAGCACCCCGGACAGGCTGGTCAAGATCGGGTCGATGCCGGCGTTCTTGGCGCCGGTATGGGAGGCGCTGTTGATCGCGCCGTAGCCGATCATGGCGACCACGGTGACGAGCAGGCACCAGAAGGTAGAGCGGACGCTACGAACCTTGGCCCACTCGGAACGCAGCAGCTTCGGCAGCACCGCCGGTCGGCGGTCGGACGGGTCCGCGCACACGGTGCCGGCAACGGGTGGGGCGATGGCGAGGATGTCGGTCATGATCAGGCTGCACTTTCTTCGTTGGTCGTGTCATGGGTGTCGGTGCGGTACTCGAGGCTGTCGTGGGTGAGTTCCATGAAGGCCTCTTCGAGGGATGCTCGCTGCAGGGCCAGTTCATGGATGGTGATGCCGTTGGCTGCAGCGAGGTCGCCGATGTGGTCGGTGCACGTGCCGGTGACGCTCAGCCCGTCCGCCGCGGTGACGGCGGCAGTAACGCCCCGGCCCGCGAGCAGGGCAGCGAGGCGGCCTGCCTGGGGTGAGCGGACGTGCACGGCGTTCTGGCCGCTGGCGGCCACGACGGCCTCGACGCTGTCGTCGGCGAGCAGCCGGCCGCGGCCGATGACGACCAGATGCTCGGCAGTCAGTGCCATCTCGCTCATCAGATGCGAGGACACCAGCACGGTGCGGCCTTCGGCGGCCAGCGAGCGCAGCAAGGTCCGGATCCACAAGATGCCGTCGGGGTCCAGGCCGTTGATCGGCTCGTCGAGGATCAGGATGCTCGGGTCGCCGAGCAGGGCGGAGGCGATCCCGAGGCGTTGTCCCATCCCGAGGGAGAACCCGCCGGCCCGCTTCGACGCGACAGCGGTGAGCCCGACCAGGTCGAGCACAGCCTCGACCCGGTGTCGGTCGATCCCGTTCGCCAGGGCCAGTCCGCGCAGATGGTTCTCGGCGCTGCGGCCGGGATGGAACGCCTTCGGATCGAGCAGGGCGCCGACCTCGAACAGCGGCTGGCGGTGAGAGCCGAACGGCCGTCCGTTGACCAGCGCCGATCCTGACGTGGGATTGTCCAGACCGAGGATCATCCGCAGCGTCGTCGACTTGCCGGCGCCGTTCGGCCCGAGGAACCCGGTAACCACCCCGGGACGGACGTCGAAGCTGAGCTGATCCACCGCCACGGTCTTGCCGTAGGTCTTGCAAAGCTCCCGTACCTCGATGGTCGGTGCGCTTGTCACCATGATCAGGGTCCTTCCGAATCGGTTCTGATGCTCAGACGGCGGGGGTGGTGTGCTGGGTGGGCGCGGATGCCGCGTCCAGGGCGGCCAGCCCCGCCGGCTTGAAGCCCTTGACGGTCAGCCACACGCCGACGGCGAACTCGAACGCGGCGATCGGCAGCGCCAGTGCGGCTGCGGGACCGGAGACCTGGGCCCAGACGCCGAACATCGTGGCGGTGGTCGAGGCGAGAATCAGCGGAGCGCCGATGAGGCCGACGATCGGGATAATGCGCGGGACCAGCCGGGACCGGTACAGCACGTAGCCGAGGAAGAGGTCGTTGATGCCGGCCATCAGGCCGGTGCCGAGCAGGAAGGTCCGCTGGCGCAGCTCGACCAGCGCGTGACCGGTGACGCGCAGTGCCTCCGCGCGGGCGCCGGTGGCGCCGGCGAGGTCTGCGCGCATCGTCACGACGGCCAGCACGCTGACGACGCCGACGAGGATGAGGGTGGCCTCCACGACGCGGGAGGTGATAAAGCCGATCGCTGCGGCCTTGCTGATCCGCCGGGTGACCGGGTACAGGACGACGGCGGTGCCGATGCCGGCCAGGGCGGTGACGACCTCGAGCCAGCTGCCCCAGAGCACCGCGGTGTTGCTGCCGTGGCCCGTGACGTAGCCCTCGGGGTTGTCGACCATCTTCGCGAACAGCTTCAGCTGCGGGATGGAGGCGACGAAGGTGATGAGGTACAGCACGCCGCCGGCGAGGGCGATCGTTCGCATCGAGTCCATCCTGCGCCGCGGTGCAGGCGTCTTGGTCGCGCTCGCCGCGGTGTCGGTGATGGTGGTCATGTCGTGCTCCTTGCTCGTGTTGGTCCAGTGACCGGTCGGTCAGCTGGGATCGGCGGTGCGGTCGTTCGGGGCCTGCTCAGTCGCGGCTTCGACGGAGACGAGAGGCAGGCCGAGGTCGCTGAGCCTGCCGAGCAGCCCATGCAGTGCCGACTGGTCGGCGACCGGGCCGGAGATGACGGTGGTGCCGTCGTCCTGCGGGGTGAGGGTCATGCCGTCGAAGATGGCGGCCCAGCGGGGGGCGAGGTGGCCGGTCACGCGGATGTCGTACCGGTCCGGAGTGGGAACCCGCGGGGTTCGGCCGGTTTGGATGTCGCTCATGCCAGCAAGGTGGCCGTCGATGTGGTGAGCGGTCATCACCACATGTGGTGAGCGACGTGGTGATTTCCGCAAGGGCCGCTCGCCGCGGGCCGCCCGAACCGGGCAAGAGGGGCGGGGCGTCCCTCAGCTGTGTCGTTGGCCGGGCATCAGGTTGAGATCGCGGGCCCGACCGACGGCGGCTCGGCGGCTGGTCACGCCGAGCTTCGTGTAGATGTTCTTGGTGTGCGTGCGCAGGGTGTTGAGCGACACGGACAGCCGGCGGGCGATGTCCGGGCCGCCGAGATCGCTGCCGAGCAGCCGGAGCACGTCGAGTTCGCGCTCGCTCAGCGGCTCGACCAGCTCTCGAGGAGTAGCCGCGGGCGTTCCGGTACCGGCGAGCAGTCGGTTCACGTAGGCGGGGGCGCCCGGCCGCTTCCTCAGCGCCTTGAGCAGAGCCGTCATCGGCGTCCCCTCGTCGGCGAACAGGCGCACGTAGCCTTCGGGCTGGGCGAGGGTCACGGCGCCGTGCAGGGCGGCGAGCGCGGCCGGCGCGTTCTCGCCCGCCTGGTGTGCGAGGGCCTGCAGGACGAGCGCCTCGAGGACGATCGCACCGCGACCGCCGCGCTCGGCGGCCGCGAGCAACCGATCAAGGAGCGTCAGCGCCTTCCCGAGTTCGCCGGCGTCCGGCTCGACGCGGTGGCGGGCGATCAGCAGCCGCGCCAGGGTGAGGTGCTCGTACTCACGCAGGTAGGACGGGTCGTCGTCGCACGTCAGCTGTCGTTCCCTGGCCCACTCCTGTGCGTGCGTCAGCTCGCCGCGCCGCACCCGTAGCCGGGCCCGCACCGCCGGGACCGGCTGCACGTTCGGGGCGTAGTCGCCGGCGTAGACGCGCTCTGCCTCGTCGAGCAGTGCGAGCGCCTCGTCGGGTGCGCCTTCGGCTTCGCGCAGCCGGGCCATGACGACCCGCCAGCGGTACGGGTTCTGCGGCAGGCCGTTGTGCTCACGGAGCACCTGGCTGATGGCCATGTGCTCCCGGGCGGCGCCGAGGTCGTTGCGTTCGAGCAGCACCACTGCGATGGCGACGTGCAGGTCTGCCGTTCCCCGAAGCGGCTCGATACCGGGCGCCCGTGCGGTCAGGTCGAGCGCTTGCCGGTAGGTGCGCAGCGCGGCAGTGAGCCGGCCCTGGGTCCGTCGGATGTCGCCGAGGGTGATGGTGCAGCCGAGGACGTCGGCGAGGAATCCGACGCTGGCGAGGCCGGCGACGGACTCGGTGTAGGCGGCGTCGGCACCGGGAAGGTCACCGATGCTCCACGAGGCGAGCCCGGCGAGGGCCCCCGCCGCGGCTCGGGCAAGGGCGTCGTCCGGCGGTGCCAGCGACAGCGCTTCTCGTGCGTGCATGATGGTGCCGTCGAGATCTGCACTCGCGAGCGCCAGCGCGGCTCGGTACATCTCGATGCGGGCCGGAAGCGACCGGTAGCCGTCCTGGTCGACGACGATCACGTGGGGTGGTGGCTGCTCCGGCCAGGCGCCGTCCGCCGAGCGGAGCGAGGCTTCGATGCGGTCGAGCCGCTCTCCGACGGTGTCGAAGTCCGAGGCCAGGGCCAGCACCCCGACGCACGCGACGTCCAGGACCGGCCGGGCCCGAACCACGTCGTCGGGCAGAGCGCGCACCCAGCGAGCGACCTCGGCTTCGCGCCGTTCCCGGCTCATCACCGGCACGGCGAGCTCGACGAGGTCCGCGGTCCGGCCGATGTCACCGCCGGCCTGCGCGTGACTGATGGCCTGCGACGGGTCGTCCTGGGCCTCGAACCAGGTGCTGGCCCGCCGGTGCAACTCGGCCACCTGGTCCGGTCGCTCGTCGAGCAGGTGCGCGTGCAGTACGTCGGCGAACAGGTGGTGGTACCGGTACCACTGCCGTCGGTCGTCGAGCGGGACGAGGAACAGGTTGGCCCGCTCGAGCGCGACCAGCGCGGCCTTGCCGTCCTCGCGTCCGGTGACGGCATCGCACAGCGGGCCGGTGAGGCGCTCGAGCACCGAGGTCCGGAGCAGGAACTCCCGGACGTCGGCGGGTTGGCGGGCGAGGACCTCCTCGGCGAGGTAGTCGACGACGTACCGGTCGTCGCCGGCGAAGCCCGCGATGAACGCGCCGACGTCCTCGCGACCCCGGAGCGACAGTGCCGCCAGCTGCAGGGCAGCGATCCAGCCCTCCGTGCGCCCCTCGAGCGCGGCGACGTGATCGTCGCTCAGACCCAGGTTCATGGGGCCGTTGAGGTATGCGGCGGCCTCCTCGGGGGTGAACCGCAGGTCGGCCGCCCGTACCTCGACGAGCCGACCCCGTGCCCGCAGCTTCGCCAGGGGCAGCGGCGGGTCCGCGCGGGTCGCGAGCACGACGTGCAGCTGTTGCGGCTGGTGCTCGAGGAGGAACGTCATCCCGTCGTGCACCGCGGGCGTCTCGATCAGGTGGTAGTCGTCCAGCACCAGGACCAGGTCGGTCGAGAGCCCGTCGAGGTCGTTGACCAGCGCACCGAGCGCCGTATCGATCGGCGGCGGGGAGGAGGCCAGCAGCTGAAGCGCAGCGCCGCCGACTCCGTCCACGGCGCTCTGTATTGCTGTCACCACGTAGGTCCAGAACAGCGCGGGGTCGTTGTCGCGCCGGCCCAAGGACAACCACGCGAGTGCCGTTCCGTCGGCGAATCCTGCGGCCAGCCATTCGGTGAGCAGAGTGCTCTTCCCGAAGCCGGCCGGCGCGGACACCACGGTGAGCGGCGACTGGGACACGGCGCGGCGGCGTTCGGCCAGCCGCTGACGAGGTACCGCGCCCGGCGGCAGGCGCGGGAGGCGGTACTTGCTGCTCAGGAGCGGACCTGGCACCTTCCGGTCCTCCCGCCTGGCGAGGCTGTCCCCGCCTGCACGTTGCAGGTGCCATGGTGCCCCAACGGCGGCCTCCACGCCGACGAACGGGGCCTGGCGCTTGGGCCCGACCACGAGAGCGGATCGGTAGGCTGGCGGGCCACGGTCCCGTCGACGGCGGAGGGGAAGAGCTGATGAAGGTCCGACTGGTGACTGCGGCGCTACTGGCGTTCGTCACTCTCACCGCGTGCAGCAGCAGCACCACCGGCAAGGGCAACCCGGCCGATGGCGGGAACTCGACCCCGCCGACCAGCCCCGGCACCAGCGTGCAGAGCGGCAGCGGCTCGAACTCCGCGCCCGCGACGACGAGCACGGGCGGCGGCGGCAGCAGCTCCGCCGCGTTCTGCACCAAGCTGGTGCAGGCCCAGGCGAAGCTCGGCGACCTCAGCACCAGCATCACCGACCCGTCGAAGGCCAAGGACATCCTCGACGAGGAAGCTTCCGTCTTCAACGACCTCGAGAAGAATGCACCGTCCGAGATCGCCCCGGCCGTCCACGACCTGGCCACGGTGATCGCTGCGGCGTCCACCTATCTCCAGAACCCGGGCTCGGGCTCGCCGAGCGCGCTGCAGGCCCTGAGCACGAAGCTGCCCGGCGACATCGAGAAGCTCAGCACCTACGTCGCCGCGAACTGCCACTGACCCCACTGTCCCGGTGCGGTCCGCTCAGCCGATCGGGCGGTCCGGCCCGACGGCGTCGGCACAGCACGCGCGCGGCCGAAGCGGCTCGTCTCAGGCGAGCGGTGGACCGTCCGTGTGGCCCGCGCGCGCCGCGATCACCCCGGCCTGGAAGCGGCTGGTCGCGCCCACCTGCGACATGTACTCGGCGATGTGCCGGCGGCAGGTGCGTACCGAGATCGACAGCCGCCGCGAGATCGCCTCGTCCTTCTCCCCCTCGGCCATCAGCCGCAGGATCGCCATGCGCGTCTGGTCCAGCTGCGCGTCGTCGCTCTGCCGGGTGATGACCTCCTCCAGCGGAAGCGCCTCGGCCCACAGTTGTTCGAACGTGGCGATGACCCACGCGACCACGTTCGTCTCGCGCACGACGGCCAGCCCCTGCTGCCCGGGCATCCCGGTCGGGATCGGCAGCAGCGCGACGTCGCGGTCGATGACCAGGCTCCGCCCCGGGACGGACGGGGCGAACCGGATCTTCGCCCCGTTGTCGGCCAGTTCGGTGAGGTACGAGCGGGTGTGCCGGTCGCGCAGCGCCGTGTGCTGGTAGAGCGCGCGCAGCCGGATGCCGCGCCGCAAGGAGTACAGGTTCGCGATCCGGGTACGGCTGTCGATGCGCGTTTTGGGCAGGCGCCCGGGCGCCACGGACAGCAGCTCGTCGCGACACTGCTCGGCGTAGTGCATCAGCACGTTGCCGATCTGCGAGGGCTCGGAGATGACGTCGACTGCCGTCTCGCGCACCTGGGAGGTCAGCGCGCCGTTCCACTCCGGGACGAGCCGGCGGATCGCGTTGCGCCGGGCCTCGAGGACCGCCCGCCGCGCTCCTAACTCGAGATCCTCCGAGCCGAGCACGGTCGCCTCGGCCAGCATCGGGCTGACCGCGCTGAGCCGATCGCCGTCCGTCGTGCGCAGCAATCCCATCTCGGCCAGCCGCGCGACCGGCTTGTCCAAGTCGGCGACCGTGCGGTCCAGGCTCGCGGCCAGCTCCGACGCGAGTCGGTCAGGGGCCGTGAGCAGGGATCGGTAGAGCTGGATCTCCAGCTCGCCCAGATCCTCTAAATCGCTCATATCGCCGTCCGGGATTTCGTGCCAGGCAGGTACCTGCCAGTCGTAGGATTTGATTCGACGCCCAACCGAATGAATCCTATTAGTAACGCGTCCCCCCGCATGCGCACGCGTGGCTGTTTTGCTGGTTCAAAACAGGGCGGACCCGACGAAAGGGGCACAGATGAGTCGTTCGGTCCTTCGCAGGATCGCGGCGATACTCGCGCTGGTGGTCGGCTTCGGCCTGGCAACCGCCTCCAGTGCCACCGCGCAGACCACGGCCGGATCGTCGGCCGCCGTCCACTCATCCACGCACGGGCACGTTTCCCCGCTCTCAGACTGGTGGTGGTAGAGCCACCATCACGCTGCGACCGTAGTCCTGGCGGCCGCAGCAGTAGATCCGATCCCGCCCCTGCAGTAGCCCGCCCCCCGCATCCGTCGATGTCGAAGGCGACTGGGGCGGGATCGGTGTCTTAAGGCCGCCGGGCACTCTGCGAGGATGACGCCGTGAGCGAGCTTCCCGACGGCACGGACGGCCTGGTACACGTCCACAGCGGCAAGGTCCGCGAGCTCTACCGCACCGCGGGCGGCCGGCTACTGATCGTCGCCAGTGACCGCATGTCGGCGTTCGACCACATCCTGGACACGCCGATCCCCGACAAGGGGCGCATCCTCACCGCGATGACGGCCTGGTGGTTCGACCGCCTCAGCGAGCTCGTCCCCAACCACCTGATCAGCGTGGACGATCCGGCTATTCCGGCGCGCTGGCGCGGGCGTGCCATGCTGTGCCGGCCGCTGGACATGGTTCCGGTCGAGGCGGTCGCGCGGGGCTATCTGGCCGGCTCGGGGCTTCTCGACTACCGGGCAACCGGCGCGGTTTGCGGCATCGCGCTGCCGGACGGTCTGGTGGACGGCGACCAGCTGCCCGAGCCGAACTTCACGCCCGCGACGAAGGCCCAGCTCGGCGATCATGACGAGAACGTCGCGTACGACGACGTTGTCGCCTCCGTCGGCGCCGAGACGGCGGCGCGGCTGAGGGAGCTGACCCTGCAGATCTACCGGCGAGCCGGCGAGATCGCGGCCGCGCGCGGGATCATCCTGGCCGACACCAAGTTCGAGTTCGGCCGCGATCTTGCGACCGGCGAGCTGGTGCTCGGCGACGAGGTGCTCACGCCGGATTCGTCGCGGTTCTGGCCGGCCGACCTGTGGGAGCCGGGGCACGCCCAGCCGAGTTTCGACAAGCAGTATGTGCGGGACTGGCTGCTCTCGAGCGAGTCGGGCTGGGACCGGGGCACGGACACCGCACCTCCGCCGCTGCCCGCGAACGTCGTCGCCGCGACGAGGGAGCGCTATGTCGAGGCGTACGAGCGGCTGTCCGGGCTGCGCTTCGCGGACTGGCCCGGCTGAGCGGGCCGGCCCGGCTGACCGTCCGCCGGCCGGCCGATCGGGCCCGGGCAGCGCTCACCGAAGGGCGCGATCACGGTCTGGCCGATCTCGGCCAGCGCGGTGATCTGCTCCGGCGTCAGCAGGTTGATCAGGTGCCGCCGCACGGACTCGACGTGGTCGGGCGCAGCGGCCTTGATCGCGTCCAGGCCCGGCCCGGTCAGCAGGACGAATGCCCCGCGGGCATCGGAGTCGCAGCCGGCCCGGTGCACCAGCCCGCGCTGCTCCATCCGGCTGACGTGGTGGGACAGGCGGCTGGCCGACCACTGCATGTTGACCGCGAGCTCGGACAGTCGCTGCTGGTGCTCGGCGTCCTCGGACAGCGCGGACAGCACCTGGTAGTCGGGCATGGACAGCCCGGAGTCGCGCGTCAGTTCACGTGCGATCTGCGCGTCGACCAGCAGCACCATGCGCCGGTAGGCGCGCCAGGCCTGCTGTTGCTCGTCGGTGAGCCAGCCCGTGTCCGTCATGGTGCCAGCCTACCTGTTGTTTGACGTGTCATACACCCATGAACACCCGCTTCAGCGGGTCAGAGCCCGCTGAAGGGGGTATTCATGAGTTGGGATGATGAACCGATGACCGCACTGGCGCACGAGAACGCAGCCCTACCGCCGATCCTGGCCGACGGCGGCGCCGAACGCCTGACCGCGATGGTGCGCTCGACGTCCGGCGACACGACGACGACGTTCGCGCCGTACAACGGCGCGGTCCTGGCCGAACTGCCGCAGTGCAGCGCCGCGGATGTCGAGGCGGCCTTCGCCCGGGCCCGGGTCGCGCAGGTGAGCTGGGCCACGCGGCCGATCGGCCAGCGGACGCGGATCATCCTCCGGCTGCACGACCTGCTGCTCGCCCGCCAGAACGAGGTCATGGACGTGATCCAGGCCGAGAACGGCAAGTCCCGCCGGGACGCCTTCCTGGAGGTCGCCGACATCGCGAACACGGCGCGGTACTACGCGCGCACCGCCCGCGGCCTGCTCCGCACCAAACGGCGCACCGGCCTGCTGCCGGGCCTGACCGCTACCCGCGAGCTGCGCCAGCCCAAGGGCGTGGTCGCGGTCATATCGCCGTGGAACTACCCGCTCGCACTGTCGGTGGGCGACAGCATCCCGGCCCTGCTCGCCGGGAACGCGGTTGTCCAGAAGCCGGACAATCAGACCGCGCTCACTGCGCTGTGGGGGCTCGGCATCGCGCGGGAGGCCGGCCTGCCCGAGGACGTCTGGCAGATGGTCCTAGGTCGGGGCGCGACGATCGGCGACACAATCATCGGCAGCGGCAACTACCTGATGTTCACCGGCTCCACCGCCAGCGGGAAGCGGCTCGCGGCCCAGGCGGCTGCCCGGCTGATCGGCTCGTCGATGGAGCTGGGTGGCAAGAACGCGATGCTGGTGCTCGACGATGCGGACCTCGACCGCACCGTCGAGGGCGCGGTCCGGGCCTGCTTCTCCTCGTCCGGCCAGCTGTGCATCTCGATCGAGCGCATGTACGTCCAGGACGGCATCTACGACACGTTCGTGCCCCGGTTCGTCGAGGCCGTGCAGACGATGAAGATCGGCGGCGGGTACGACTTCGACCACGACATGGGCTCGCTGACCTCGGCCGAGCAGGTCGCGACCATCGCCGCTCACGTGGCGGACGCGGTCGCGGCCGGAGCGAGCGTCCTGGCCGGCGGCAGGGCGCGTCCGGACCTGGGCCCGATGTTCTACGAGCCGACCGTCCTCACCGGTGTCACGCCGGCCGCGACCTGCTTCGGCGAGGAGACGTTCGGTCCACTCGTATCTATTTATCGATTTTCGGACGTGGCGGACGCGATCAGCCGGGCGAACGACACCCGGTACGGGCTCAACGCCAGCGTCTGGTCCCGCAGCGGACGGCGCGGACGGACGGTCGCTGCCCGCCTGCACGCCGGCACGGTGAACATCAACGAGGGGTACGCCCCGGCGTGGGGCTCGGTCGACGCGCCGATGGGCGGCGTGGGCGAGTCGGGACTGGGCCGGCGGCACGGGTCCGAGGGGTTGCTCAAGTACACCGAGGCGCAGACGGTCGCGCGCCAGCGGTACCTGAACCTGGCGCCGCCGGGCAACGTCAGCCACGCCACCTTCGCCAGGGTGATGACCAGGTCGCTGGCCGTGCTGCGCCGCATCGGCTGGCGCTGACGCCTCGTCAGTTGATGCAGCCGGCGTCCAGCGGCTTGGCATGCGTGGTCGGGGCCGTCGAGGTGGACGAGGCCGGCGCCTGCACCCCGCGGCCGTCCGCGCCCAGCACGAGCGTCAGCGTTGTCACGCTCGCCTTCGTGAACACAACGTCGTTGGGCAGCCGCGCGGCCAGTGCCTTCGCCGCGGCCTCCATGCCGGCGGCGTACCGGATCGTCGTGGCCGCCGAGGTGGTGCCCTGCGGGTCGACCTTGGCGTGGAACCCGTAGCCGTCCAGCAGCGTCGCGTTCTTGGTCGCCGCGCCGCTGTGCTGACCGCCGTTGACGACGTCCACGGTCACCGTGCTCGGGTCGGCCGCCTTGACCTTGCCGAGGACCGCCTGCGCGCTGCCCAGCAGGTTCATGATGAACTGCTGCACCTGCGACGGGTCGACGATCTCGACGCTCTGGCTGGTGCCGTTGATCGGCACGTCGTCGTAGCGGACGAACGGGATCGTCTTGCCGGCGATGTTGTCGGCGTTCAGGCCGCTGATCTGCGCGGCGAACTTGAGGATGTTGAATCCCGGACCGACGTACAGGGACTTGTCGACGGCCGCGATGAGGCTGTTCAGCCGTCCGGGGTTGAGCAGCGTGCCGGCACTGGCGATCTTCCGGAACGCGGCGGTCAGGAAGTAACGCTGCCGGGCGACCCGATCGATGTCGCCGTTCGGCAGCCCGTGCCGCTGGCGCACGAACTCCAGCGCGGTGACGCCCTGCAGCGAGTGGCGGCCCGCCGACAGCACCAGGTGCGAGTACTGCGGGTCGTCGACGGCGTGGCACAGGTTCACCGTCACACCCTTGATCGCGTTGCTGATCCGGACGAAGCCGAGCAGGTCGACCTGAACGTAGTTGTCGATCGTCAGACCGGTGAGATTGGTGATCGTCTGCTCGAGCAGCGTCGCCCCGGCCCCGCGCTTCTGGTTGGTGGTCCCGCTCGTGTTCGTGTACGCGCTCGCGTACGCCGAGTTGAGCTTGTTCATCCCGTACCCGGGAATGTGGACGTACGAGTCACGCGGCAGCGAGATCAGCGTCGCCCGGCTGCCGTTCGCCGGCACGTGCACCAGCATCATCGTGTCGGTGGCCAGACTCCCGCCGTCGCGCCCGGTCTTGAGCGCCTTGACCTCGGCGTCGGTCATGTCGGTGCGGTCGTCGTTGCCGACGACGAGGATGTTCTGGTCGGTCCCGTCGATGTCGTGGTGGCTCGGGGCTGTGGCCTTCGCGATCGGCAGTACGGTCAGGTTGCTGTTGAGGTCGTGGTACTTCTGCCAGCCGTACCCGAACCCCAGCAGCAGCCCGGTCGAGATCACCGTGGCGACGACCTTGACGCCGAGCACTGCCGCGTACTGCCCGCCGGCGCGGGCGCCGTCATGAGCATGGGCTGGCACAACGCGGAGGTTACATTCGTGTGACCCCCGGAATCGCTGAGCGCTTCAGCGTCCACTGATGAACGAGCGGTGGGGACGCACCTCTCGTGTGGGCGCACCGACGCGGAGAACGGTGCAAATCTGCTCGAAAGCTAGGATCAGGCCTCGTGCATAGCGCCCCGCGGCCGTCTCGGTGCCCGTCATGAGAGAACAGGTCGTCATCCTCGCGGCCGGACGCGGAACCAGGCTCGGCCGCCCGCATCCCAAGCCGCTCACCCCGATGCACGACGGGCGCACCATCCACGGCCACCAACTCGACCATCTCGCCGCGGTGCTGCCCGGCGCGCAGGTCTACGTCGTCGTCGGCTTCAAGCTGGAGATGATCCTCGAAGCTCACCCCGAGCAGGTGTTCGTCTACAACGAGGCGTACGACGAGACCAACACCTCCAAGAGCCTGCTACGTGGGCTGCGGGCCACGAACGAGGGCGGCGTGCTCTGGATGAACGGTGACGTTGTCTTCGAGCGAGCGGTCCTCGACCGGGCCGCGCCGATGATCGCGAGCGAGCAGTCGTTCGTCGCGGTCAACACCGCATCCGTCGGCGACGAGGAGGTCAAGTACACCGTCGACGCCGACGGCTGGATCCGCGACCTGTCCAAGACCGCGCAGTCCGCACTGGGCGAGGCGGTCGGCCTGAACTTCGTCTCGGCCGCGGACAAGGCCGCGCTGATCGCGCGGCTGGACGACGTCGACGACCAGGACTACTTCGAGCGCGGCATCGAGCTGGCGATCGAGCGAAACGGGTTGCGGTTCGCGGCCCTGGACATCTCCGACCTGTCCGCGGTCGAGGTGGACACGCCGGAGGACCTGGCGCGCGCCAACCAGAGCCTGCGCGACCGGACGGGCCTGCTGCGATGACAGCGGCATCACAACGTGAGCTACCGGTGCGCGGTCGACACCGACAGCTCGACCATGCGTTCACGCGAACCAACTCCGACACCGTCGACTGACGGCCTTCGATGAGCGCTGAGCTGCCCGGCGTGTCATACGTGATGCCGGTGCTGAACGAGGCCGGCTACGTCGAGTCGGCCGTCGCCAGCATCCTGGCGCAGGACTACCCGGGCCCGACCGAGGTCGTCCTCGCGCTCGGCCCGTCGACGGACGCGACGAACGAGGTCGTCGCCAGGCTGCAGCGCGAGGACCCGCGCATCCAGACGGTCGAGAACCCGGGCACCGACATCCCGATCGGGCTGAACCTGGCCATCCGCGCCTGCACGAACCCGGTGATCGTCCGCGTCGACGCGCACACCGAACTGCCGGCCGCGTACACCCGCCGCGCCGTGAGCACGCTGCTGCGCGAGGGTGCCGCGAACGTCGGCGGGATCATGGTCGCGGTCGGCGAGCCGGGCCTGCAGGCTGCGGTGGCGCGCGCGTACAACAGCCGGCTCGGGCTCGGCGGCGGGGTCTACCACAGCGCGGACGAGCCGGCCGGCGAGGCGGAGTCGGCCTACCTCGGTGTGATGCGCAAGGAGGTGCTCGCCGAGATCGGGTACTTCGACGAGTCGCTGCGCCGTGGCGAGGACTGGGAGCTCAACCACCGGATGCGCCAGGCCGGCCACCTGGTCTGGCTGGACCCGACGCTGCGCGTGAACTACTGGCCGCGCAGCACGTGGAAGTCCTTGCTGCGCCAGTTCTTCGCGACGGGTGTCTGGCGCGGCGAGCTGGTGCGCCGGCTGCACCACCGCAACTCGGCCCGGTTCTTCGCGCCGCCCGTGCTCGTGGTCGCGACCGGCGCCGCGGTCGTGCTCGTCCCCGTCGCCGCGGCGGGAGTGAGCGCCGCGTGGCTGCCCTGGCTGGCGGCCGGGGTCGCAGCCGGGCCGGTCGCCTACCTCGCGCTGCTCGCGGCCGTCGCGGCGGGCAGTAGCGGCTCGACCGCCGACCGCGGCCGTTACTGCCTGGTGCTCGCGACGATGCACTACGCCTGGGGCGCCGGGTTCGTGCTGGGCGCACTACGCGGTGCGCGCGACTCGGTCGACACCTCACGTGCGCGGGCGACGAGCTGACGCTCGCCGTTCGTCGAGCCGCCGCTCGCCGCCGCCGAGCCGGCCCTCGTCGAGCCGGCCCGAACCTAGCCGAGCCAGCCCTCGTCGATCATGCGCTGGACGACACGCTCGGCGGCCTTGCCGTCGTCGCACGGCGTGAACCTCGCCTGCCACGCCGCATAGCGCGCGGCGTAGCTGCGCGCAGTTCGCTGGAGGTCGCGCAGTGCTGCCTGCAGCTGCGCCGGCGTCAGGACCAGCGGCCCCGGCGCGTCGACCGTCAGGTCGAAGTAGAACCCGCGCAGCACCTCGGTGTAGTGGGCCAGATCGGGCGTGAAGAACACCAGCGGCTTGCCGGTCGAGGCGAAGTCGAACATCACCGACGAGTAGTCGGTCACCAGCACGTCGGCGATCAGCATCAGCTCGGCGACGTCGGGGTAGCCGGTCACGTCGAGCAGCCGCTCGCCCTGCAGCTCGCGGCCGTGGCCGAGCGTGCGTGAGTGCCCGCGCACCAGCAGCAGCTGCCCGGGCGGCAGGTCGGCCGCGAACCTGGCCAGCTCTAGGTGGTCGACGAGCTCGGTCCGGTCGTCGCGCCAGGTCGGCGCGTACAGCACGATCCGGGCGTCGTCGTCGATGCCGAGCAGCCGCCGCACCTCTCCCGCGCGGTCCGGATCGGTGAGGACGTCGTTGCGCGGGTAACCGGTCGGCCAGATCGGGCCGTCGAACGCGTACGACGTGCGGAAGATCGTTGCGCTGTAGTCGTTCTGCGCGAGCATTGCCGTCCACCACCGGGACTGCCGCCTGGTCGCGAACCGGGTGCGCGGCGTGGTGTTCGGACGGTCCAGCGCCAGCCGTTTGAGCATCGTCCCGTGCCAGGTTTGCAGCACCCGCTGCCCGCGGCGCGGGCGGTGCGTCCCGCGCAGCCAGTCGTTGATCACGTACGCGCGGGCGGCGGCACGCACCCGCCACCACTCGCGGCTGCCCTCGACGACCGGGATCGCGCCGTCCGGGACCGCGATGGACCGGTCGGCGACGCTCCAGTAACGGCGCACGTCGGGGCGGAGCCGGGCCAGCGCGCGATCGATGGCGGCCGGGTTGTCCGACGCGGTCCGGCCGTAGAAGCTCTCGAAGTAGACGGCGCTCTCCGGCCTGACGACCGACAGCGCGTAACGCAGCCGCAGCGCGCGCTGGGCCGCGGCGCCCCGCTCGTCGTCGGCCAGCGGCGCTTCGATGCGCAGCACCAGCCCGCCGCCGTCGTCGTCCGCGCCGGCGCGGAATGACTCGTGCAAAGCGGATGGCAGCTGCGCCACCGCGACATCCACGCGCGTCGTCGCGGCCGTCGTCAGCAGCGTGAGCCGGTAGTCCCCGGACGGCAGGGCCAGGTCGGCGGTCCCCCATCGGGTGACGAGCAGCCCGAACTCGAGCTGCACGGCCCCGTCGCTCGCGTACATCGTGGCCTCGACGCGACCTCGTGGGCCGTCGAGATACGCCGACCGGATCTCGACGTCACCGGCCTCGATCGTCAGCAGCAGCCGGTCGGATTCGATCCGAATGGCCGTCACGGTCGGGCGACGACGCGGAGCCGGAGGCGGCGGGACCGGCTGACCGAGCAGCCTACGGATCTCGGCGAGCACGCGCTCGGTGGCCCGCCCGTCGAGGTGGTCGAAGTGCTCCTCGCGCAGCCAGCGGGCGTGCGCGCGGGCGGTCGCCACCGCGTCGGCGTCACCGCGCACCAGCTCGTCGAGCAGTTCGATCGCGTGCTGCCACGTCGCCACGTGCCGGTCGCCGGTGAACGTCCAGTACGGCTCGTACAGGCCGCGGGAGTCGACGTAGCTGGTGACGTCCGCGGCCAGGAAGACCGTCGTGCCGTCGACGAGTGAGAAGTCGTAGGCCGTCGACGAGTAGTCGGTGACGAGGTGGTCGACGGCCGGCAGGGTCGGCGTGAGGTCGGCCAGCATCGTTGCGTCGAGCAGCCGGATCCGCGGTGACCGCTCGGGGCCGCCGTCGTAGCTGCCGCGGCCCAGCGGGTGGCTGCGCACGATCAGGAACGCGTCGGCCCGCTGGAGCCATTCCGCGAGCTCGTCCCAGGTCTGCGAATCAGGCGTGGCCGGGTCGGTGTCGCCGTCGCGCCAGGTGGGTGCGTACATGACGACGGCGGCCGACGGCGGGATCGGGCCGAGCGCCGCCTCAAGCAGCGCCCGCGCGTCCGCGCGCCGCTGGTCGGCCGATCCCCGCAGCAGCACGTCGTCGCGGGGATCGCCGGTGACGACGACCCGCTCGGGTGCGACGCCGAACGCGCCGGCGATGCGGGCGACGAGCCGTTCGGACGAGACCGGGAACAGGCTGATCTGGCGGCCGACGGCGCGGAAGCCCCGGACGAGCACCGCGCGGCGCAGCCGTCCCGGCGTGCTGAGCGCGGCCGGCGAGTCCAGGTGCAGCTTCTTCAGGGGGATGCCGTGCCAGAGCTGGACGAGCAGCCCGCCGCGCGCGCCGTAGCGGTTGACGTCGCCCTGCCCGTGCGTGACCACCAGGACGCGCGCGCGGGCGGTCAGCCAGAAGCCGCGCGCGCTCAGCTTGGACACGGTGTCCAAGCCGAGACTGCGCGCCCGGGCCAGTTCGTCGTCGGAGCCGGCCAGCCAGACCAGCCGCACGTCAGCCGCGAGCCGTTGCCGAGCCAGCCGCAGCAGCGGTAGCGCGCCCTCGCCCGGGCCGATCCCGGAGCCGAAGGCCCAGATCCGGTCGGTGCGCGGGATGAGCAGCGTCGCGACCGCACCGAGCAGGTACAGCGGCAGGCGGCGCAGCCCCCGGGCGTTGCCGGTCGCGAAGGTGAAGGCGGCCATGTCAGTCGCTGAGCTCGCCGAGCGCCGGCGATGCGGAGAGCATTCACGGATCGTACGGAACCGGGCGGCGGTGGTCAGGCTCCGCGGCGCGCGCTGGTCGCGCTGATCCGGGCGAACGACGCCGAGGCGGTGACCGCCTTCTGCCGGACGATGTGATCGCGCGCTACTAGGCTGGGCGCGCCGTCCGTCCCCATCAAGACCGTTCTCATCAACACCCAGGAGTTGCCGTGGCCCGCGTGGTCGTCGACGTCGTGCTCAAGCCGGAGATCCTGGACCCCCAGGGCCAGGCCATCGTCGGTGCGCTCGGCCGGCTCGGGGTGTCGGGAGTCAGCGCCGTCCGCCAGGGCAAGCACTTCGAGCTCGAGGTCGACGACAGCGTCGACGACGAGGCCGTCGCCAAGATCGCCGACACCCTGCTCGCGAACCCGGTGATCGAGAACTTCACCGTCCACCGCTGACCGGTACCCTGACCCGGTGCCGGTTCGCATTGGTGTGGTCACCTTTCCAGGCAGCCTTGACGATCGCGACGCAGCCCGGGCCGTGCGCCTGGCCGGGGGCGAGTCGGTGCCGCTGTGGCACGCCGACCCGTCGCTGCACGATGTGGACGCGGTGATCCTGCCCGGCGGCTTCAGCTACGGCGACTACCTGCGCTGCGGGGCGATCGCCCGCTTCTCTCCGGTGATGGGGTCCGTCGTCGCCGCCGCGAGGGACGGGCTGCCGGTGCTCGGCATCTGCAACGGCTTCCAGGTGCTGTGCGAGTCGCACCTGCTGCCCGGCGCGCTGATCCGCAACGATCACCGCAAGTTCGTCTGCAGGGAGCAGGCCCTGCGCATCGAGAGCGTGGAGACGGTCTGGACGTCGAGCTACCGGCCGAGGCAGGTGATCGTCGTCCCGCTCAAGAACGGTGAGGGCGGCTACGTGGCCGACGACCGCACGCTGGACGAGCTCGAAGCGGACGGCCGGGTCGTGGCGCGCTACCTGGACGGCAACCCGAACGGCAGCTACCGCGACATCGCCGGGATCCGCAACGCCGCGGGCAACGTCGTCGGCCTGATGCCCCACCCCGAGCACGCCGTCGAAGCGCTCACCGGCCCGGGTACCGACGGCCTGGGCTTCTTCCTGGGCCTGACCGCCACCGAGGACGCGGCGTGACCGCCACCGAGGACGCGGCGTGATCGACACCGTCGAGACCGCGGCGCGCACGCCCGAGCAGCCGCAGCCGTACGCCGAGCTGGGCCTCGCGCCGGACGAGTACGCGCGGATCCGGGAGATCCTGGGCCGGCGTCCCACCAGCTCAGAGCTGGCGATCTACTCGGTGATGTGGAGCGAGCACTGCTCCTACAAGTCCTCGCGCGTGCACCTGAAGCAGTTCGCCGAAAAGGCGCCGCGGACCGACGCACTGCTCGTCGGCATGGGCGAGAACGCCGGCGTGGTCGACGTGGGCGGCGGCTGGGCGGTCACGTTCAAGATCGAGTCGCACAACCACCCGTCCTACGTCGAACCGCACCAGGGCGCGGCCACCGGGGTGGGCGGCATCGTGCGCGACATCCTGGCCATGGGCGCCCGGCCGGTGGCGGTGCTCGACGCGCTGCGGTTCGGGCCCGCGGCCGCGCCCGACACCCGGCGGGTGCTGCCCGGCGTGGTCGGCGGCATCTCGTCCTACGGCAACTGCCTGGGCCTGCCTAACATCGGCGGCGAGCTCGACTTAGATCCCTGCTACGCGGGAAACCCTCTGGTCAACGCGCTGTGCGTGGGCGTGATGCGGCACGATGACCTGCAGGTGGCCGCGGCCCACGGTCCGGGGAACAAGGTCATCCTGTTCGGCTCCACCACCGGCCCGGACGGCGTGGGCGGGGCGTAGGTGCTGGCCAGCGCGTCCTTCGCGGCCTCCGGCGCCGCGGGTAAACGGCCCAGCGTCCAGGTCGGCGATCCGTTCATGGAGAAGCTGCTGGTCGAGTGCTGCCTGGAGCTGTACGCGGCCGGACTCGTGGTGGGCATCCAGGACCTGGGCGCGGCCGGGGTGGCCTGCGCCACCACCGAGCTGGCCGCGGCCGGCACCGGCGGCATGCGGATCGAGCTGGACGCGGTGCCGCTCCGCGACTCCTCGCTGGGGCCGCCGGAGATCTTGATGAGCGAGTCCCAGGAACGCATGATGGCCGTGGTCGAGCCGGGCCAGGTCGGCCGGTTCCTGGACGTGTGCGCCAAGTGGGACGTCCGGGCCGCGGTCATCGGCGAGGTGACCGGCACCGGCCGGCTGGTCATGACCTGGCGCGGCCAGGTGGTAGTGGACATCCCGCCCGGTTCGGCGGCCGCCGGCCCGGTCTACCGCCGGCCCGCCGAACGCGGTGCGGACGG
>JBOGDQ010000061.1:0-11945 GCA_050742975.1 Jatrophihabitantaceae bacterium | reverse complement strand
GTTCTCACCTGACCTGATCCCACGCACGCCTCCTCGGTCGCGGTGCTGCACTGTCTCCTTAATGACGAAATGCGATCGAGGATGTGACACGTGTGCGGTCCGAGATGATGAGTTCGGTGCGCTGTCGGTACCGGGACCTACCGTGCCGGTCATGAGTTCTGCGATCGGCCGCTACGAGTTTGCGCCAGTACGTTCAGCCCTGCGCTGACAACCTCGGAAGAAGATCATCGACATAAGCACGACGCAGGAGAACGACGGACGCCATGACTTCGACTTCATCTGCGGCCCCGACGCACCGGGCGACCGAACTGGACCATGGACTTCACCGCAATATCCGGATGACCGCCACCGATTTGATGATCGTCATGTGCTCATCCACGAAGATGAGAGATCACGAGCGAGAGGCCCGTCTAGATCAACTCGGCCAGCGGGAAGCTGCGATGCGCTCGCGGCGGCAGCAGCAAGTTCTGCCGGTGCGTCGTCACCAGGAATTTGGTGAAGCCCATGTTCTCGTCGGGCAGGTGGTAGCGCTTCTGGTGCTCGACGCCGTCCATCTCCAGGCGCAGCTTCTCGTAGTACTGGGCCGAGGGGCCGAATCCGACGAAGTGCACGCCGGCGCGCGGTGTGGCACTGACGAGATCGGCCGTGGAGAACTCGAACGGGTTCTCCACCGTGTTGAAGTCCTGCCGCAGGAAGATGACCGTTCCGCGGGGCACCCGTTGCCCGTACGCCGTCGTCGTGTCCTCGTTGACCCGGGACAGGAACTGCATCTGCTCGTTGTGGCCGAGGATCCCGTGCGAGGCGGCGTCCGCGTCCCGCTGCTCGGCGAACGCGACGGTCTTGGGCGACTGATCCGGGGACAGCACCTCCGGCGCGTCCGTGCGGCGCGGGTCGAACACGCGGTGCAGCCGGTCGGTCGGGCCCATGGCGTACCACTGGTCCAGCTCGATGCCGATGTGCGAGAGGTGCATCGCCGTGCCGCCGGCGAAGTAGTCCTCGACGCCGACGTCGGTGTATCCCGGGATCGTCTCGAAGCTCGGCAGGTTCCCGCCGGCGAGGCCGTCCACATGGCTGGACGTGAAGCCCATGAACAACATCGAGCCGGCCGGAACGTGCTCGGCGCCGCGGATGCCCAGCCGTTGCCCGATGATCTTCGGGAGCCCGTGGCCCGCGAAACCGCGCCGGGTCGAGGTGATCGTCAACAGGTCGCCCACGTAGGCATGTTGCGCCGGCAGGCCGTTCAGCTCCTGCTCCCCCGGCCGGAACAACGCGCCGATGACCGCGTCGATGTGGCCACGGTAGTCGCTCTTGAAATGGAAGCAGATCTCGTGCTCCTCGAGCACGAGATCGCTCGGGTCCTTCGGGAACCGGATCGAGTCGATCACGGCCCATTCGCCCTCGCTGCCGGCCATCGCCGACTTCGGGAAGTGCGCGTCGGTCACCTTCGCGGGGATTCGGTTGCGGAAGTACGGCAAGCCGTAGGACACCTGGATGAAGATGCCACTCGGGCCTAGCGGATAGACCAGTTCGACCTCGGCCAGGGCGGCCGTCAGGCGCTCCTGCGCCGTGACGAGCGCGGCGTGATCGCCGGGCGCGAACGCGATCCTCGCGGTGAGGACCGCATGCCAGAGCGGGACGACCGCGACGGGAACGCCCTGGTGGTCCTCCTCGGTCACGCCGGGCAGTTCGTACTGTGTCTTCGGTACCTCCAGCGGGTTCCGTTTCGAGTAGTCGACGACGCCGGTCCAGTCGAAGTCCACGTACTCAGCCCTTCGCTGCGCTCGCTGACGGCGTGGCCGTACGACCGATCCGGACGCGCCACACCTCGGGGCCCTGCTCCAGGTACTCCCAGGTGAACTCGCCGGCGTTCTCGGCCTCGAACTGGTACCTCAGCGGCTTGGGGTCGTGGTCGTTGACCAGGACGTACGCGCTGTCCGGAGCGAGGGTGCCGAAGGTCTCGAAGATGAGCTCGTGGCGCCTCTTCGGGGCCTCGGTCCGAACATCGAGAACGCGGTCTTCAGTGGGCACGATGGGTTCCTTTCAGTCGGGTTCAGTCGGTACGGATGATCGCCACGCGCCAGATCTCGGGGCCGGACTGGCGATAGCTCCACTCGAAACGGTCCGGCCACAGCGCCGAGGTCTGGTAGCGGAGCGGCTTGGGGTCGTGGTCGTTGACGATGACAAGCGACTGGCCCCGCCCGAGCTGGTCGAGCCGGGCGAAGATGATCTCGTGCCGCTGACCGTGCGGCAGGGCGCGGACATCCAGCTCGGCCGGGTCGACACGTGGCGCTTCGCCGATCTGCAGAACCCCGGAGCTCTGCCCGGCCGCCCCGTCCCCACGAGCGCACCCGCAGCCGCAGTCGGCTTCGGCAGGCGCGGCTTCGGCCGGGGCCGTGGCGGCGTCCGGCTGACCGAGGATCGCGTGCATCCCGTCAAGTGCGGCCGCAAGGTCGAGACCGGCCTGGTCCAGTGCGGGCAGCAGCAGATCGTTCTCCTTGCTCACGTGGACGTCGAACACGGCACGCGCCGCAGCGGCCGCGGCGATCACCTCGACGCCCCCCGTCGCCTCATTCAGGGCAGCGACCAGGCGCACGAGCGAGCGATGTTCGGCGAGCATGCCGCAGATGAGCAGTCGGGTCGCATCGAGCTCGGAGGCCGGGAGGTAGAGAGCCTGCTCCTCGGCCACCGCGTGCGGGAGGAGTTCGGCGCGGTACCAGGTGTGCAGCTCGTCGCGAGCGCGCAGGTGGTCGCCGTCCGGGTGGGCGGCGAGCACCGCATCGGTCAGCTCGTGTGCCTGCCGGGTCAGCTGCGCGTGGTGGTTCCTGATCGCCGCGATCACCGAGGCATTCGGCCCTACCGCCTGCGCCTGCGGATCGACCGGGTGCTCAGGGGGCGTCCCGAGAGTGGTCCGGCTGATGGCTGTGTCGATCGACATCCTGATCCCCCTGTAGTGGCGAAGAAGGCACTGCCTTGTTTTTACATCATCGCTCGTGAAAAATACAAGGTATGTTCATCACACCCGCCGACTCGAGCAAGCGGACCGTCGGTCGGCGATGACCGGCTCGATCGTGGCTACGGCGGACGGGCGCACGGCCGCGCGACCCCGGCGCGGCCCATCTGTCCTACCGCGCCGGCTGCCTGTCCTCGTGCTCGCTGTGATCAGCCTGCTTGCCGGCCTCTGGGGTGGGCTGCTGCTGCTCGGGCTCTCGCTGCCGACGCTGCGCGCCACCACGGCCGCCGACCACGGCCCGTTGATGGTGCTGGGCTTCCTGGGCACGGTCATCTCGCTCGAGCGAGCGGTCGCGTTGCGCCGGTCGTGGGCGTTCGCCGCGCCGGCCGCCGCGGGGGCAGGCGGTCTCGCACTCGTCACCGGACTGCCGGCCGTCGTCGGCTGGTCGTTGCTGTGCCTGGCCTCGGTCGTGTTCGTCGTCATCTACGCCGTCGTACTCACCATCGCGCCGGCGCTGCACCTGAAGGTCATGGCCGCCGGCGCGGTGTGCTGGTACGTCGCGACCGTGCTCTGGCTGGGTGGCTGGCAGATCCCGCGGCTCGTTCCGTGGCTGGCCGGTTTCCTCGTGTTCACCATCATCGGCGAGCGGCTCGAACTGGCCCGCGTCACCCTGCTTTCCCCGAACTCGGTCCGCTCCTTCACGGCCGGGGCAACGGCGCTCGCCGCCGGACTCGTGCTCACCACGGTGCCAGGACGCACCGCGGAGGTCGGGGTCCGGTTGGCCGGCGTCGGCCTGCTCGCCCTCGCGCTGTGGGGCGCGAAGTACGACGTCGCCCGTCGCACCGTCAAGATCGCGGGCGTCACCCGGTTCATGGCGGTGTGCCTACTCGCCGGGTACGTGTGGCTGCTGGTGGGCGGAGCCGTGTGGCTGGCCGTCGGCGATCCCGGGCGAACCGTCGGGACCTACGACGTGGCCCTGCACGCGGTGTTCCTCGGGTTCGTCATGTCGATGATCTTCGGCCATGCTCCCGTGATCGTGCCGGCCGTGCTCGGTGTCCGCCTGCCCTTCAGGCCGTGGTTCTACGGGCACGTCGCGCTGTTACACGCCGCGCTGCTGGTCCGCCTGGCCGTCGGCGACGGGCTCGGCAACACCATCGCGTGGCAGGTCGGTGGAGCCGGCACCGAGCTGGCGATCATCGCGTTCCTGGCGGTGTCGGCTGTTGCCGTGCTCCGCGCGCGGCGTCCGCGGAGACCGACGACATGAGCCCGGCGGGGGGCAACGACGCGACCAGGTCCACTGTGCCAGTGGTCAAACGCCGCTCCGATCGCGCGATCGGCCTGGTTCTCGGCACCGTGCTTGTGCTCGCCGCGCTGTCGGTCGCTGTCTTCGTCGGCCGTGACGATGCAGACACCGCCGCCGTCGCCGAGGGCGGCACGCGCACGGTCGCGGTTCGCCTGGCTGACATGCGCATCAGTCCCTCCGTCATCGAGGTCGCTCCCGGTACGCGGCTGATCCTGCAGGTGAGCAACACCGACACGGTGCGCCACGACCTGTACATCGACGGTGGCCCGCAGACCCCGCTGCTCGCACCCGGTCACAGCGCGCGCCTGGATCTCGGCACCGTGACGCGATCTGTCGAGGGCTGGTGCACCGTGCCAGGGCACAAAGCGGCTGGCATGACGATGAGCATCCAGGTCACCGGCGCGTCGGCGACGACACACGACATGCCGGCGATGCAGCTACCTCCGGCATCGGACGGCGTCGCGCCGGTCATCGACTTCAACCGCAAGCCCGGGCCGGACTGGCGGCCGTACGACCCCGCCCTGCAGCCGGCGCCCGGTGCCCGCACCCACCGGCTCACCTTCACCATCCACGACACTCTCACCGAGGTCGCACCCGGTGTCCGGCAGACCCTGTGGACGTACAACGGCACCGCGCCGGGCCCGATCCTGCACGGCCACGTCGGCGACCTGTTCATCGTCAGGATCGTCAACGACGGCGACATGGCGCACGGCATCGACTTTCACGCCGGCGCGGTGGACCCTGACGGCCCGATGCGATCGATCGATCCCGGCCGCTCGCTCACGTACCAGTTCACCGCCAACTACTCCGGCGCCTGGCTGTACCACTGCAGCACGATGCCGATGTCGCTGCACATCGCCAACGGCATGTACGGCGCGGTGATCATCGACCCGCCCGATCTTGACCCGGTCGCGCAACAGTTCGTCCTGGTCCAGTCCGAGCTCTATCTCGGCGCCCAGGACGGCGTCGCCAACGAGAGCAAGATCGCGGCCGGACGGCCCGACGCGGTCGTGTTCAACGGCTACACCGATCAGTACGTGCACGCTCCGATCAAGGTCCGGGCCGGTGAGCGTATCCGGGTCTGGGTCATCGACGCCGGCCCGCAGCTGGCCACGTCCTTCCACGTGGTCGGCACCCAGTTCGACACGGTGTTCAAGGAGGGCGCGTACCTATTGCGGCGGGGCAACGCCGAGCACGGCGCCGCGCAGACGCTCGATCTCGCGCCCGCGCAGGGCGGGTTCGTCGAGTTCACCCTTCCCGCGGCTGGGCACTACCCGTTCCTCGACCACGCGATGGTCGACGCCGAGCACGGCGCACAGGGCGTGTTCGACGCCACCGGCTGACGCGGCACTCAGGACCGGCTCAGCGCTCTGCGGCGAAGGCTCGATACCGCCACGACGCAAACTCAATGCGGGCCAGCCTCCGACGCCGGATCGCCGAGGCTGCCGAGGAAGGTCAGCCGAGAGATCGCCCGGACCGAGCGCACCGCGCCCGACGGCACGACCACCGTCGCCCCGGCCGACACCACGATCTGCTCGTCGTCTACCGCGATCACCCCGTTGCCGTCGAGGAAGTGGAACGATGCGGACGGGCCGGGGTGCGGCGGCAACGCCTGCCCGGGCTCGAGTCCGACGAGCACGACCTTCAACTCGCCGGACTCGTGCAGCAGCGTCACCCCGGGTCCCGTCTCGGGGTAAGCCACGGCGCTGCGCCAGTCCGGCGTGACGACCGCCCGCCGGCCGCTCACAGCAGACCCAACTGCAGCCGCGCGGCGTCCGACATCCGGTCCATCCCCCACGGCGGGTCCCAGACCAGCTCGACGTCGACCTCGCTGACGCCGGCAACCGATTCCGCGGCAACGCGTGCGTCCTCCCTGAGCACGTCGCCCATCCCGCACCCCGGCGCGGTCATGGACATCTCGATCTGGACGTGATGGGTGCCGTCGGCGATCGCGTGTGCCTCGCACAGGTAGATCAGGCCGAGGTCCACGACGTTGATCGGGATCTCCGGGTCGAAGACGTTCTTGAGCACGGCGATCACCTGGTCGAGTTCGAACGGCGCGGCGCCACCTGGTGAAGCGTCGTCGGACGGCGCGTCGGCGACAACGTCGGTCAGCCCCAGCGCGGCGGAGTCCTCGGCGTTGATGCGGACCAGATAGCCCAGCTCGCTCTGCACCGTGACGCTGCCGCCCAACGTCTGTGTGACGATCACCTGCTCCCCGCGGCGAAGCACCATCTTCTGGCCACCCGGGATGACGGTCGCCTCGCAGTCGCGCCCCAGCTCGTGCGTCTCGTACCTGCTGCTCATCATGAGCTACTCCGCTCCGAGCCGGGCGCTGTCGTCCAACGCGCCGCGCAGTGTCTGCCACGCCAACGAGGCGCACTTCACGCGCGTGGGGTAAGCCCAGATGCCGGACAGCGCGATCAGCTTGCCGACGTCGGGGACGGGCCCGCCCTCGGCCGGCTCGACGGTCAGCATCGTGTGTACTCGACCGAACAGCGCCAGCGCCTGCTCGCGGGTCAGGCCCTTCATCGCGACCGTCATCAATGACGCCGACGCCTGCGAGATCGCACAACCGGCTCCTTCGAATCCGATCTCGGTTATCCGGCCGTCGACGAGCGTCAGGTACAGCCTCAGCTGGTCACCGCACAGCGGGTTGTGCCCGTCCAGGGCGCAGGTGGCTTCCGGCACTCGCCCGAAATTGCGCGGGCGGCGGGCGTGCTCGATGATCACGTCCTGATACAGGCTGGTGAGGTCAGTGCTCATCGGAGTTCCGCTCGGCGAGCAGGGTCTGCACGTGCGCGCGCAGTGGCGCCGGCCCGATCCGGTCGACCATCTCGTGGATGAACGCGTAGACGAGCAAGCGTCGCGCGTCGCCCTGCGTCAGTCCCCGCGAGCGCAGGTAGAGCAGCGCCTCCTCGTCCAACTGCCCGACCGCGGCGCCGTGCGTGCACTTCACGTCGTCGGCGTAGATCTCCAGTCGCGGCCGGGTGTCGGCTTCGGCGCGATCGGACAGGATGAGGTTCTTGTTCTTCTGGTTGGCGTCGGTGCCGTCGGCACCGGGACGAACCATGATGTGCCCGTTGAACACGCCGTGACCACGACCGTCCAGCACGCCCTTGTACAGCTGGTGACTGGTGCAGTCCGGCGCAGCGTGATCGACGAAGATCGTGTTGTCGTGCACCTGCTCGTCGCGGGGCAGGTACAGCCCGTCCAGGCTCACCTCGGCCCCGGCACCGTGCAGGTCGACCCGGACTTCCTGACGGGCGATACGAGCGCCGAGCATCACCGAATGCGACGCGAACCGGCTGCCGCCGGTCAGCCGGACGTCCAGCAGGGCGAGATGGAACGCGGACTCCGGCTCGTTCTGGATCTTGTAGTGCTCCAGCTGCGCATGGGGTGCGAGCCGGACGTCGGTGACGGAGTTGGTGCAGTGGACGTCCGCGTCGAAGCCGAGGTGGGTCTCGACGATGCTCGCCCGGCTCCCGGCGTCGGCAAGCACGACCGAGCGGGGGCTCGACACGAGCGGTTCGCCCGCGGTGTCGGAGAGGAACACCAGGTGGATCGGCGCGGCGACCGAGGTGCCGGCGGCCAGGTGGACGTACGCGCCGTCCGTGGCGAGCACGTCGTTGAACGCGGCGAACGCATGCTCCTGACGCGGTCGGCGAGAGAGGACCGGTTCGAGCTGATCCGGTTCGGCCGCCAGCGCTTCAGCCAGGCTGGACACGGTAGCGCCCGGAGGTAGCGCGTCGGCATGCGACAGGTCGGCGCGGAAGTGCCCGTTCACGAAGACCAACCGCGGCCCACCGAGATCGAGGGTCCGCGGCCCTATCATCGCTGCGGATGCACGCCGGCCGCTCGCTGCCGGGGCGGGCTCGAGCGCGACGTCGAGGATCGGCGCGAGCTTCGTGTATCTCCAGTCCTCGTCCTTGCGCGTCGGAAAGCCGTGCTCGGCCACCCAGTGCAGCGCATCGCGGCGAGCGTCGGACAGCCAGTCGGGCGCGCCGTCCACGCCGTCCACGTCGGGACCGGCCAAGCGGGACAGCACGCCCCCGGCAGCCGCGGCGCCGCTCATCGGCCCGCTCCTACCGGCGCGTAGCCATGCTCCTCCAGTTCGACGGCGAGCAGCCTGTCGCCGGAGCGGACGATCTGCCCGGCGGTCATGACGTGCACGCGGTCCGGGACGATGTAGTCCAGGAGCCGCTGGTGATGGGTGATCACCAGCATCGCGCGGCCCTCGCCGCGCAGCGCGTTGACGCCGTCCGCGACGATCCGCAGTGCGTCGATGTCCAGTCCGGAGTCGGTCTCGTCCAGGATCGCCAGCGTGGGCTCCAGGATCGCCATCTGCAGGATCTCGTTGCGCTTCTTCTCCCCGCCCGAGAAGCCGTCGTTGACCGAGCGGGACATGAACGTCTGGTCCATGTCGACGAGCTTCATCCGGTCCTGTGCGAGCGCAAGGAAGTCCACCCCGTCCAGCTCGTCCAGCCCGCGCGCGCGGCGCAGCGAGTTGAGCGCGGTGCGCATGAAGTACATGTTCCCGACACCCGGTATCTCGACGGGATGCTGGAAGGCCAGGAAGACGCCGGCCACGGCGCGTTCCTCCGGAGACATCGCGAGCAGGTCCTGACCCTGGAAGCGCACGCTGCCGGTCGTCTCGTAGCCCTCGCGTCCGATCAGGACGCCGGCCAGGGTGCTCTTGCCGGCGCCGTTCGGCCCCATGATCGCGTGCACCTCGCCCGCGTTCACGTCGAGGTTCAGGCCGCGCAGGATCTGCTTGCCGTCGATCGCCGCGTGCAGGTCATCGATTGTCAGCATGGACATCAGCCGACACTTCCTTCCAGGCTGACGGTCAACAGTTTCTGCGCTTCGACGGCGAACTCCATGGGCAGCATCTTGAACACCTCGCGGCAGAATCCGTTGACGATCATCGAGACCGCCTCCTCCTCCGGGATGCCTCGCTGTCGGCAGTACAGCAACTGCTCCTCCCCGATCTTGGAGGTGGACGCCTCGTGCTCGACCTGCCCGGTCGGGTTCTTCACCTCGATGTACGGGAAGGTGTGGGCGCCGCACTGCGTGCCGATGAGCAGCGAATCGCACTGGGTGAAGTTGCGGGCTCCGGTGGCCGGGTGCCGGATCTCGACCAGCCCGCGGTACGTGTTCTCGCCATGGCCGGCCGAGATCGCCTTCGAGATGATCGTGCTTCGGGTGTTCTTGCCGAGGTGCACCATCTTGCTGCCGGTGTCGGCCTGCTGGCGTCGTGACGTGAGCGCGACGGAGTAGAACTCGCCGACCGAGTTGTCGCCCTTGAGCACGACCCCCGGGTACTTCCACGTGATCGCCGAGCCGGTCTCGACCTGCGTCCAGGAGATCTTCGAATTGACGCCGGCGGCCTTGCCCCGCTTGGTGACGACGTTGTACACGCCGCCGTGACCTTCGGCATCCCCCGGGTACCAGTTCTGCACCGTCGAGTACTTGATCTGCGCATTGTCGAGCGCGACCAGCTCGACCACGGCCGCGTGCAGCTGGTTGTTGTCGCGCACCGGGGCGGTGCAACCCTCCAGGTAGCTCACGTATGCGCCCTGCTCCGCGACGATCAGCGTCCGTTCGAACTGCCCCGTGTCCGCGGCGTTGATCCGGAAGTAGGTGGACAGCTCCATCGGACAGTGCACGCCCTCAGGGATGTAGCAGAACGAACCGTCGGTGAACACTGCGGAGTTCAGAGTGGCGAAGAAGTTGTCCTTGTACGGGACGACGGTTCCGAGGTACCGGCGTACCAGGTCCGGATGGTTGCGTACCGCCTCGGAGAAGGAGCAGAAGATGACGCCCACGTCGGCGAGCTTCTTCTTGAACGTCGTCGCCACCGAGACCGAATCGACGATCGCATCCACCGCCACTCCGCTGAGCCGCTCCTGCTCGGCCAGCGAGATACCGAGCTTGTCGAACATCTCCCGCAGCTCCGGGTCGACCTCGTCCATGCTCGACACTGTCGGCTTCGACTTGGGCGCGGCGTAGTAGATGATGTCCTGGTAGTCGATCGGCCCGTAGGTGACGTGCTGCCAGCTCGGCTCGGCCATCGTCAGCCAGTGGCGGTAGGCGCGCAGCCGCCACTCCAGCAACCAGTCGGGCTCATCCTTCTTCGCCGAGATCAGGCTGATGATCTCCTCGCTCAGGCCTCGCGGTGCGGCATCGGTCTCGAGATCGGTGACGAATCCGTATCGGTACTCCTGGTTCGCCAGGTCACGGACCTCGTCCGAGATTCCACTTGTCACGCCGGCACCGACCCTTCTTATGGCGGCGGCACCCCTCGTGTCGGCCCCCAATACTGATTCTCCCATGACGCTAGTACAAACTAACTGAGCTGAGGTATTGCACCCACCACGATGTGCGGCGCGTGTGCCCGTACCAGCACTCGAAACAGCCTAGTTTCACTCAGCCAAGTTCGTATAAACTGATGGGAGCGAGCGGAGTCGACGACGAACGACATCCGCAATGCGTCGACGAGGAGACCAGGACATGAGCATTGCGCAGCGCACGGCACAGACCACCTGGGAGGGCTCGCTGGCAGGCGGCGCCGGAAAGGTCCGGGCAGGAAGTGGGGCACTCGACGGGCTGGACGTGACCTGGGCTGCGCGCACCGAACAGCCCGGCGGCAGGACCAGCCCGGAGGAACTCGCGGCCGCCGCGCACTCGTCGTGCTTCGCGATGGCGCTGGCACTACGGCTCGGCGAGCGCCACACGCCGCCGCAGCGGCTGCAGGTCGAGGCCACCGTCACCCTCGACGAGGTCGGCGGGCTCCCCACAATCGTGTCCTCGTTGCTGCTGGTGCGCGGCCAGGTCAGCGGACTGGACGCGGACGGCTTCCAGCAGGCCGTCGACGAGGCCGCGGCGCTCTGCCCGGTTTCGCGACTGTTTGCCGGCGCGCGGATCAGCGTCGAAGCCATGCTCGAGCCGAGCTGAGCCCGCCGGGTGGTACGCAGGTCCTGACAGATCACGAGCGGCGCACGCGCTGCGAAGTCGAGTTCGAGGAGGACGAGCGATGACACAAGAACCGCGGCTGTCGATAGCCGAGGTCGACCCGAGCGCGTACCAGGCTGTTCTCGGCCTGGAGCGCTACGTACAGGCCGGCGGGCTCGAGCCGGCGCTGCTCGACCTGGTCAAGATTCGCGCCTCGCAGATCAACGGATGCGCCTTCTGCCTGGACATGCACAACCGCGAGGCCCGCGAGCGCGGCGAGAGGCAGCGACGTCTGGACGTGCTGTCGGGCTGGCACGAGGTGCCCACCATGTTCACCGACCGCGAGCAGGCCGCGCTCTCGCTCACCGAAGCGGTCACCCGCATCGCCGAGGGCGGCGTTGCGGACGACATCTGGGATCGCGTCGGCACGCAGTTCACCGATCAGGAGACGGTCCGTCTGCTGATGGCCATCTCCACGATCAACGTGTGGAACCGGCTGGCCGTGAGCACGCATCAGCAGCCGCCCGAAACCTCATAACGCGCCTGAGCGCACCGCAACATCGGTCGCCAGCTGAAAGATCTGCTCGGCGCGTTTCGCGTTCTGCCAGCGATGGGTGGATACGAAATCCGGCCAGCGCACCGGCCCGATCAGGCGTTGCCCCGAGTAGTCCAGCTCGCCCCAGGTCACCGCGAGGTCGAAGAGGTCGACCAGTGCATCGAGATCGTGCTCTACTGCCA
>JBOGDQ010000060.1:0-4833 GCA_050742975.1 Jatrophihabitantaceae bacterium | reverse complement strand
GACGACGTTGGTGAGGGCCTCCTGGACGATCCGGTACGCGGTCAGCTCCACGCCGGGTGACAGGGCCTCGGGCACGGCTGCGGTGAGATGGACGCGCACGCCGGCCCGTCCGGTTTGAGTGATCAGTTGCTCGAGCTCGGCCAGCGACGGGGACGGGTCGAGAGGGGGGTTCTCCGGCGCGTCTTGAGGGTCGGCGGCGCGGAGGACGCCGAGCAGGGTGCGTAGTTCGGAGAGTGTCTGGCGTCCGGTGCTCTCGATCGTCTCCAGCGCGGATCGGGCCAGCGCTGGCTGGGTGTCGCCCAGCAGCGCACCGTAGGCGGCTTGAACGGTGATCACGCTCATGCTGTGCGCGATCACGTCGTGCAACTCGCGGGCGATACGCAGGCGCTCCTCGGTCACCTCGCGGCGGGCTTGCGCCAGTTCGGCCTGGGCCAGGCGCGCCTGGTGCCGCAGCAGTTCAGCGGTGTAGCGCCGGTGCATCCCCACCGCGTAGCCGACCGTCCACACCGACAAGTAGCTAAGGCCGGACACGACCGCCGCGCCGAGATGCGTGAAGCTCGGCGACGCCGCCGCGGCCGCGCTCGCGAGCGACATCACGAGCATCAGGAATGCCATCCGTTGTGTTCTGGTCGCCGCGAGGTAGGTGACGTAGGCCATCGGGGCGATCGCGGCGATGTAGACGCGCGGCTCCACGAGCAGCGTCACGACCAGCCCGGCCACCAGCAGGCCCACCGCTGCCGGCAACCAGCGGCGGCGGACCGCGATCGGCGCGGCGAACGCGGCCAGACCGCCCAGCACTGCCGGCACCGCCGCCGGTCCGCTGGCGTACTTGACCAGCATCGGCAACACCAGCAGCGTGTACCCGGCCGCGGCGAGATAGTCCAGCCGCAACCAGTGGTCGCGTCGGATGCGGGTCATCAACGCCGGGTGCGCAATGTCGGTCATGACGTTGAGGTTAGGGGCGAACCGGGTTCGAAGCATCGGCCGCGCGGCCTATCCCGGACGGCAGACGCCCCCGCGCAGCGGGCTGCAGATGGAGCCGAAAGATCACCCCCGCGGCAGACGCGCACCCGTGCCACTGGGCGGCAGGGTTGAGTACATGACGATCACCTGCGACCAGCTCACCAAGCGCTACCGAGCCACTACGGCCGTGCACGAGTTGTCCTTCGAAGTCCAACCGGGCCGGGTCACTGGTTTCCTCGGCCCGAACGGGGCCGGCAAGTCCACGACGATGCGGATGATCCTCGGACTGGACACCCCCTCGAGCGGACGAGCGCTCCTGGGTCGACGCCCGTACCGGGAGCTGCGCTGCCCGCTGCGCACGGTCGGTGCGCTGCTCGATGCCGGTGCCGTCCATCCCGGTCGCCGCGCCCGCGACCACCTGGCGTGGCTGGCCGCCACCGCCGACCTTCCCCTCCGCCGGGTCACCGACGTTCTCGATCTGACCGGGCTCAGTTCGGTCGCCGGTCACCGGGTCCGCGGGTTCTCCCGCGGCATGCGGCAGCGCCTCGGGATCGCCACCGCCCTGCTCGGCGACCCGCAGGTGCTGCTGCTCGACGAACCGGTGAACGGACTCGACCCGGAGGGCATCGTGTGGATCCGCACCCTGATGCGCTCGCTGGCCGCCGAGGGCCGCACGGTGCTCGTCTCCAGTCACCTGATCAGCGAAATGGCGCTCACCGCCGACCAGGTGATCGTCATCGGACGCGGCCGACTGATCGCCGACACCAGCCTGACCGGCTTCATCGCCGCCCACGCCCCCGGCGACGTGCTCGTCCGCACCCCCCACCAAGATCACCTGGCCGGCCTACTGACCCACGCGGGCGGCACCGTCCAGCCCGAAACCCACGATTCCCTCGCCGTCACCGGGCTCTCCCTCGAAACCATCAGCGAGATCGCAGCACAGCACCGCATCAGCGTGCACGAGTTGACCCGCCGGACCGCGTCCCTCGAACACGCCTACCTGGCGATGACCCAGGACGCCGTGGACTACCACAGCCACGCCGCCGGACGCCCAGCATGAGCGCCCAGTCCTCAGGCGCCGTACGCGCAGAGTGGATCAAGCTCCGGTCAGTCCGCTCCACTTACCTGACTGTCGGCATCGCGATCGCGCTCGGCCTCGGCGTCGGCCTACTCGACATCGCCTCAACCGTCCACCACTGGACCAGCATGACGGCCACCGACCGAACCGCGTTCGACCCGGTCGGCGACTCGTTCAGCGGCTTCCAGTTCGGTGAGCTGTCCTTCGGCGCGCTCGGCGTGCTCGCGATCAGCACCGAATACGGCACCGGCCTTATCCGCAGCACGCTCACCGCGGTGCCGTCACGACGACAAGTGTTCGCGACGAAAACCCTTGTCCTCGGTACCTTCGCGCTCATCGTCTGCCAGGTATGCGCGTTCGGCGCATTCTTCCTCGGCCAAGCCATCCTCTCCCGGCAGGGCCTCGACGTCGGCCTGGGCCAACCCCACGTGCTGCGCGCCGTCACTTGCGCCGGCCTGTACATGGCCGTCGTCACAATGGTCGGATTCGGCCTCGGCGCCCTCATCCGACACACCGCCGGCGCCATGGCCGCCATGGTCGCCGTCGTGTTCCTCGCCTGGCCCGCCGCCCGCGCCGTGGAAAGCTTTACCTCCCTGCCCGACCGGCTCCTGCTCGTCAACGCCGCCGACACGCTCACCGCCACCCACCCACATAGCGGGCCCCACCCCGAGCGGATCCCATCCTTCGGATTCGCCTGCCTCGACCTGATCCTCTACCTCGCCGTGTTCCTCAGCCTGGCCGCCTGGCGCATCAGCCGCGACGCGTAACAAAGAACCCCTACCCGCCCGGTCCGAGCTCCGCGCCATACGCCTGCCCGTGAGCGGAACCTCCACCGGGCAGCACCGCCGGCGGCAGACCGGCAATCCCTTGTGGGGATTGGCCACGCGTCGTGCTGGTAGAAGCGGCGCTCCGGCGCCGGGGCCGTCGACGGGCCGGCGGCGGCCATCGGCCAACCAGTCGCCCCGCCGCTGGATTCGAGTTCGGCGGTGCGCAGCATCGCCCGATCCCCCGGTGCGAAGCCGGTGCGGATCGCCCCGGCCAGCCCGGCCGCATCCAGCCAGACGACGGCCGTAGCTCCGAGCGCGCCGAGCAGTCCGGCTTCGAGGGTGGCCATCACGCCGTAGAGGACACGCGCACGGCCGTCGACTCCCCCGCCGGCCTCCTTGGCGTGTCGGGCGATGCGGGACTCGGGCACCACCACGGTGAGGAACGCCTCGTGCCGAACCCCGGCCTGGGTCATCACCGCCAACAGCGTTTTGCGCACGTGAGGGGTGCCAAAAGTTCGCGGAGCACGTCTGCGGCATGATCATTCCTCGTGTCGCTGCGGCTGCTCTACCTGATCTTGGTACGGCTCACCGGATGGTTGACGCTGCTTGCTCGGTCCTCGGCGTCGAAGGACGCCGAGTTTTGGAACCCCACAGGTGACCTGACGCCGTTGCGGGTCGGGCACGGTGTCGAGCACCGGACCGCGCCGGTCCGGCGGCAACTCCATGAGTGCGTCGGCGGCGTCGTCGGCGTTCATCCGGGCCCGCTGCGCCACTATCCCGGCGTCGGTGCGGGCAGCGAGCAGTCGGAGCTCGGATGGTACAGTTGCTAGGTGGCTGAGTGTGTAGTCACCCACCCACGAGAGGGGACGGATGGACCCGCAGTCCAGGGCTAGCGCGCTCTCACCCGTCGCACGTACGCCGTTATACGAGCAGCTGGTCGAACATCTGCGGGCCTTCATCGTCGAAGCCGGCATGGTCGAGGGAGAACGCCTACCTCCGGAACGGGAACTGGCCGAGCGGCTTGGAGTAAGCCGGGCCTCCGTGCGGCAGGCGATTGTCGCGCTGGAAGTCCAGGGCATCGTCGAGGTACGCCACGGCGAGGGCGCATTCCTACGCATGGGCCAACTCGACACGATGCCGATCGCGGACCTCATGGAGCTCAAGCGTCGCCTCCCGGACATACTCGATGCGCGAGAGGCAATCGAGGTCAAGCTGGCCGCACTAGCCGCTCAGCGACGTACAGATGACGACCTCGCGGCATGTGCCAGCGCCCTTACAAAGATGCAACAAGGGATCACGGCCGGCGACCTGGGCGAGGTCGGCGACCTGGAATTCCATCAGAGCGTCGTACGCGCAGCGAGATCCCCGCTGCTGCAGCGCATGTACGAGATATTGCTTGATGACATCGCCGCCTCTCGACACGAATCACTCGGCCAAGAAGGGCGCCCGCCGGAATCACTCAAGCAACATCGTCATATATTCCAGGCGATCCAAGACGGCGACGCTCTCGCAGCGGGCGAGGCAATGCGCGAACACCTCAAGGCGGTCAGGGTGATAAAGCTGCTGTCTTGGCCGCTCGGCGAGCGCTAATCGCGGTCGGCAATCACGATTAGTCCCGATGGCCCTGCCCCGACTTACGAAGATCATGAGCACACGGGTGTGACGAGTGTCCGGTGATTGCTGGGTTGGGTGGGGTTGGTCATGATCGCGGCGTGTTACTACGCACGCGAGGCCGGGCACGGCATGGGGTCGGGTCAGTCGCCGGCCGGCGCGGTGAAGTCGTAGAACCGTGGTGGTTCGGGCAGTCCGAGCGCGGCGAGGATCTTGTGGTGACTGTCGGTGAGTTGACTGCGCTGGGCCACCGTGCCGTCGGCGGTGGCGAGGGTGATCAGGTGCATCCGGTCGAGTTCGTGGCGCACGTTGCGCCAGGTGTCGCCGGTGGCGTTCTCCACGACGCGGATGAGCAGCAGCGCGAGCCAGCACAGTTGAATGTGGGCGCGGATGCGGTCCTCGCGGTAGTGGAAC
>JBOGDQ010000059.1:0-8137 GCA_050742975.1 Jatrophihabitantaceae bacterium | reverse complement strand
GTCGTACGGCGGCTGCAGCGGATCGGGCCCGCCGTGCCAGGCTGCATATCTAGAGCTCACCGGCGTCCCTCATCCCGACCCGTGATCTCGGTGCGCAGGGGTTGCTTGGGCCACGTGGCTGCAACATGATCGCGGGCCGGGGTTGGGGACGGTGCCGGACTACTGGCCATAGACGGTCCTGGCGCCGTCGGTGTCCTTGGCCAGCCGCTTGTTCAGGTACAGGCCCTCGAGCGCGAACTCGAGCACCGCGGCGGCGATACCGACCGCGGCCGGACCCTCGCCGATCCCGTCCGGCTCGAGCCGCTCCAGCAGCGCGGACAGGACGGGCACCGGGCCGAGCTGGGCAAGCAGCGAATCCGCCCCCACCGCGTCACCGGTCGAGACCGTCAGTCCTTCGTCGAACTTCTGCTGCAGCGGACGCAGATCCAGGCCGGCCAGCCGGGCGCGAAACGTCTCGGCCAGTGCGCGGCGCAGCAGGTGATCGAGCACCTCGAACTCGCGGCCCTCGTCCGCGTCGTCGAACTCGACCTTGCCGCGCGAGGCGGGGATCACGCACGTCAGGTCGGCAACTCGCGCGACCGCCAGGACCTCCCCGCTGATCGCGGCGCGGCGGACGGCTGACGCGGCCACGGTCTCGACGGCCGCGATCGCGAACCGGGCCGAGACGCCTGAGCGCTGGTCGACCTGCGGCGCGTCGCGGACCGCGCGGGCGAACCGGGCGACGACCTCCAGGATGTGCGCCGGGACGACGGGCGCGGCATGCGTGGCGTCCGACCACAGCACCGCCGCCTCCTGCGCGACGAGCTCGAGCTCGTCGGCGAGTTCGAGCGGGTAGTGGGTGCGGACCTCGGCGCCGAACCGGTCCTTCAGCGGGGTGATGATGCGGCCGCGGTTGGTGTAGTCCTCGGGGTTCGCGCTGGCGACGAGCAGCAGGTCCAGCGGCATCCGCAGCTGGTACCCGCGGACCTGGATGTCGCGCTCCTCCAGCACGTTGAGCAGGGCCACCTGGATTCGCTCGGCCAGATCGGGGAGCTCGTTGACCGCGATGATGCCGCGGTTCGTTCGCGGGACGAGGCCGTAGTGGATGGTCTCGGGATCGCCGAGGGTGCGTCCCTGCGCGACCTTGATCGGGTCGACGTCGCCGATCAGGTCGCCGACGGAGGTATCCGGCGTGGCCAGCTTCTCGCCGTAGCGCTCGCTGCGGTGCTTCCACGCGATCGGGGTCAGGTCACCGTCGGCCGCGACGACACCGATGCAGCGGTGGCACGCCGGCGCGTACGGATGGTCGTTGATCTCGCAGCCGTCGACGACCGGCGTCCACTCGTCGAGCAGCCCCACGATCGTCCGGATCACTCGGGTCTTGCCCTGCCCGCGCTCGCCGAGCAGGACCAGGTCGTGGCCGGCGAGCAGGGCCCGCTCGACCTCGGGCAGGACGCTGTCGTCGAAGCCGACGATGCCGGGGAAGGTGGGCTCGCCGGCGGCCAGGCGGGCGATCAGGTTCTCGCGGATCTCGGTCTTGACGCTGCGGTGCACGTGTCCGGACGTGCGCAGCTCGCCGAGCGTGGCGATCGTGGGTGCAGTCACCCGATCGACGCTACGACCCCTGCGCAACTCGCGCCACGGCAAGCAGCGCGGCTCAGTTCAGATTGGAGGACGCGACTCAGTTCAGCTGGAGGAACAGCGACAGCGCCATCGCGATGAGCTTGCTGTCGCTGGAGGAGGTAGGCCGGTCCAGGTACCAGGCGTCGACGACCTCGACGCCCGCGTCCTGGGCCTGCGCCGTCGTGACGTCCGGGTCCGGAACCGACGACGGGCCGGCCGGCAGCCGCGAGCCGTCGCGCAGCAGGTCGTCCAGGTTGCCGGTCCCGTTCCGCTTCACCAGCGTCACGAAGTTGCCAGCCGTCGTGTAGACCTGCGGGTCCGTGCCCTTGAAGCCGAGCTCGGAGATGGCCAGGCCCACGGCGTGCGTGTCCAGCGTGGTGGTCGCGAGCAGGCGGCGCAGCCCGACGCACGGATGAGCGGTCAGGAACGCGATCACCGGCTTGCCGTACGCGTGGTTCGCGCAGGTCGGATCGGTTCGCGCCGCCCAGATGCTGACGAGAAAGCTCGTGCCGTCCGCGGCGTGCACCGTGTCCGTGCGCAGCGGCTTGGGCGGCCGGGCCGAACCGGTGGGCGTCGACGTCCTGGTGGCGGACGTCGCTGCCGGTGCCGGCGTCGTGCCGGAGCCGGAGGGGAAGTCGTGGCCCGATCCGCTGCTCGGCTGCTGCGGGGCGGTGCCGCTCCCGGTCGTCGTCGTGGAGCAGGCGGTCAGCAGGGCGGCGAGTACCGCGAAGGCGGCCAGGGTCCGGGGCAATCGCATGGACCAAGCATGGCGGCACACGGTTCGCCGCGGAAGCGGTGGTACGGCTCGGTGTGACGTAACGCCTATTGTGCCAGGCTGGCTCGGTGCCGAACGAGGATGCACGCGGGATCGACGGTCTGGACGCGCGGCTGCTCAAGGAGCTGGACGCCGCGCCGAGGGTGGGCGTGCTTGAGCTGTCCCGCCGGCTCGGCGTGGCTCGCGCGACCGCGCAGACCCGGCTGGACCGGCTCGCCGCCCGTGGCGTGATCGCGACGTTCGCGCCGACGCTCGACCCGGACGCGCTCGGCTACCGCGTCACCGCGTTCGCCACGCTGGAGATCCGGCAGGGGCGGGGTGCGGTCGTGCTCGGGCACCTGAACACGATCCCCGAGGTGCTCGAGGTGCACACGATCACCGGCCAGGGCGACATGCTGTGCCGCGTCGTCGCCCGCTCCAACGACGACCTGCAGCGGGTGCTGGACCGGCTGACCGAGTCGGCCGAGATCGTCCGCTCGTCGACGGTGATCGCGCTGACCAACCCGATCTCGCACCGCGTCCTGCCGCTCGTGACGGGCGATCAGCCGCCGTGAACGACGTCGCCCGCATCGGCGATGCGCTGCATCCGGTCGGTGACGTGCGTTCGAGCCGCCCGCACGCATACCTGAACTTTTCGCCGTGCGACCGGCTCAGCGGGGCACGGTCTCGGCAGGGCGGCGATGGAGCCGCTCCTGGCGACAGCGTCCGAGGCCGCGCTGGGCGTCCATCTCGAGACGACCAACCCGGCCAACCTCGCCCTCTACCGGCACCTCGGCTTCGACACCACCGGCCACGTGAGGCTCAGTGGGGACGGTCCGCAGCTGTGGGCGATGTGGCGCGAGCCGTGACCGGGCGGACGGCCGCCGGCCGGAAAGGCCGGGGTCGCGCGCCCACCGGTGGGGAGGCTCAGCCGGTGAACGGCTTGGCGCTGACGATCTCGACCTTCATCTTCTTGCCGTTCGGCGTCTCGTACTCGACGGTCTCGCCCTCGTGCTTGCCGGCGAGCGCCTGACCGAGCGGTGACTGGGGGGAGTACACGGCGATCCCGGCGGTCTCGGCCTCCTCGCGGGAGCCGAGCAGGAACGTCTCGGTATCCTCGTCGCCACTGGAGGCATCGAACCGGACGGTGAGGACCATCCCGGCCTCGGCGATCCCGTCGTCGGCCGGCGCCTCGCCGACCTTCGCGTTCCGCAGCATCTCCTGCAGCCGGACGATGCGACCCTCCTGCTTGCCCTGCTCCTCGCGGGCTGCGTGGTAGCCGCCGTTCTCCTTCAGATCGCCCTCCTCGCGGCGGGCGTTGATCTCCTTGGCGATCACCGGCCGGTTGTCGATGAGCTCTTGCAGCTCATGGGACAGGCGGTCGAAGGCCTCCTGGGTGAGCCAGGTGACAGTGGTGGCGTCGGTGGGGGACACGCGTTACTCCAAGGACTTCCGGGAAAAAGTACGAACCTCGAAGGTAACACCGACCTCGGCGAACGGCGAAGTCCGCACATGCCGTCGCCTTGCGGATCGTCGGCAGGCACGCCTGTACCCGGCTTCCGGAGCCGCAGTGCAAACCGCGCGGACGTATCGGTGACAATGGACCGCGTGAGCACCTCGACGGACGACCCCGCCGGCCCGGCAGCACTGCGGCTGATGGCGGTGCACGCGCATCCGGACGACGAGTCGAGCAAGGGTGCGGCGACGATGGCCCGCTACGTGGACGAGGGAGTCGACGTCCTAGTCGTCACGTGCACCGGCGGCGAGCGCGGCAGCATCCTGAACCCCGCGCTCAAGGACCGCGCGGACATCGAGGCCAACATCGCCGAGATCCGCACCCGGGAGATGGAGCACGCGCGGCAGATCCTCGGCGTGCAGCAGCACTGGCTCGGCTTCGTCGACTCCGGGCTGCCCGAGGGAGACCCGCTGCCACCGCTGCCCGAGGGGTGCTTCGCGCTGGCGCCGCTGGAGGAGGCGACGGCGCGGTTGGTCGCGGAGATCCGCCGGTTCCGCCCGCACGTCGTCACGACGTACGACGAGCACGGCGGCTACCCGCACCCGGACCACATCCGGTGCCACGAGGTCAGCATCGCCGCGTTCGACGCCGCCGCCGATCCGGATGCGTTCGGAGAACTCGGTGAACCGTGGCAGGCGTTGAAGCTGTACTACGACGTGGGGTTCAGCATGGGCCGGATCGAGGCGCTGCACGAGGCCATGATCGCCAAGGGTCTCGAGTCGCCGTTCGACGAGTGGCGCGAGCGGCATGCCAGGTCGCAGGACGACAGCAAGCGGCGGCCACCGAACATCACCACCCGGGTGAATGTCGGCAACTGGTTCGAACGGCGCGACCAGGCCCTGCTCGCGCACGCGACCCAGGTCGATCCGAACGGCTGGTTCTTCGCGGTCCCGCTCGACCTGCAGCGCCAGGCCTGGCCGACCGAGGACTTCGAGCTGGCCCGCTCGATGGTCGACTCGAAGCTTCCCGAGGACGACCTGTTCGCCGGGATCCGCGAGAAGGTGCGGACGTGAACCCCCCCGCGCTCGTTGTCCTGGGCGCGCCGTCCGGCGAGGGCGCCAAGGCCGGTCCGTGGGGCCTGGCCATCATCCTGCTGCTGTGCGTGGCCTGCTACTTCCTGTTCAAGTCGATGTCGAAGCACATGCGCAGGGTGCGCGAGCAGTTCCCCGCCGAGCCAGGGCCGACGAAGCCGGACGCCGGGCAGACCGGAGCCGGCGCGGATTCCGCCACGGCGCCCTCGCTCGTCAAGGCGGACCGGCCGCCCGGCCGGGATCGGACGCCGCGCCCGCACTCTCACGACGAGGACGCCGACACCGCCGAGTAGCGCGCCGACACCGCCGAGTAGCGCGCCGCCGTCGCCAGCGCGCTGTCGGCGACGAGCGCGCGCAGCTCCGGCGGCCCGATCACCTCGACGTCCGGGCCCAGTTGCAGCAGCGCGTGCTGGGCATGGCGCACCGACTCGATCGGGACGGTGGTGCTCGTCCAGCCGTCGGCGTCCGGGTCCGACATGGCAGCGTGACCGGCGCGGGCGGCCGCTGACCCGATCAGGAACAGCAGCTGCCGGCCCGCCTCGGTGAGCCGGATCGTCGCCGTCCCGTGGAAGATCCGCTGCTCGTACTCGCGCTGGTAGCCGCCCCAGTGCGTCTCGAGGTCGAAGCCGGCCGGTCGCTCGAACCGCACGTCCAGCACCGCTGCCGCGTGCATCCGGGAGACCCGGTAGGTGCGCGGTCCACGCGAGTCGGCCGGGACGGACGCGACGAGATACCAGGTGCCGGCCTTGAGCACCAGGCCGAGCGGCTCGAGCACCCGCTCGACGATCGCCCGGTTCGCCCGCTCGTACCGGACCTCAAGCCGGTGCTGTGCCCAGACGGCGTCGGCGACGACGGGCAGGTTCGGTGGGGCGTCGGTGTCGCGCAGCCAGCCGGGCGCGTCCAGGTGGAACCGGTCCCGGATGCGGGCGGCTCGCTCGCGCAGGTCCGGTGGCAGGGCGGCGAGCAACTTGAGTTGCGTCGCGGCCAGCAGGCTGCCCAGGCCGAGATCGGCGGCCGGCCCTGGCAGCCCGGCGAGGAACAGCGAGTCGGCCTCGTCCGGCGTGAGTCCGGTGAGCTTGGTGCGGTAGCCGTCCAGCAGCTGGAAGCCGCCGGCGCGCCCACGCGTGGCATACACCGGGATGCCCGCCGCACCGAGCGCCTCGATGTCGCGGTAGACGGTCCGCCGCGAGATCTCGAGCTCGTCGGCGAGCTGCTGCGCGCTGACCCGGCCACGGGTGTGCAGGAGCAGCAGGATCGTCAGCAGCCGACTCGCTCGCATGCCGTCAAGTATCGCGCTCGAATCCTGACGTCACGTGTCAGGTATGCCTGTCACGATCGGTCGAGTACCCACAACGAGGAGGCGACGATGAGCGACAACGTCAAGCACGCGACGATCACGGTGACCGGCAAGTCCTGGGACGAGAAGCGGGTGGCGGAGGCGGACGCGGTCCACGCGATCGCGAGCGCGACGTTCACCACGACCTACGCCGGTGACCTCGTCGGCGAGTCGACCTGCGCGCTGTTGATCAACTATGTCGACGGCGACCCGGCGGACCCTCACTCGCTCGTCGGGCCGTACGTCGGCTACGAGCAGGTGACGGGCACGCTGGCCGGCCGGATCGGGACGTTCGTGCTCGCGGCCAGCGGTGACCACAGCGGTGGGGTCGCGCGCGCGGACGTGTTCGTGGTGCCGGGGTCGGGCACCGGCGAGCTGGCCGGCCTGCGCGGGACGGGCCACTATGCGGCGGACGCGATGGAGTACACCTTGACCCTCGACTATGAGTTCGACGCCGTCGTCTGATGCGATGAATACCCCCTTCACCGCGCTCTGGCCCGATGAAGGGGGTATTCATCGGGAGAAAGGTGGGCCGTGAAGGTATCGCGCAAGCAGGTGCTGGCGTTTCGCGTCGCGGTGCAGGGGATGCATCGTGAGGCCGCGCGGGTGCAGGACCTGGCGATCCTGGACATCGGCGTGCAGGACTCCGGTGCGGACGCGGCGCGGCTGGCCTTCGACGCCCGGCTGCAGACCGCCCCGCCCGCCGACGGGATCGGGCCGGGGGCGCCACTCGCGCTGGTCTGGTCGCTGCGCGGGGCGCCGCACGTCCATCGCCGCGCCGACCTCGACGATCTTGCCGGCGCGCTCTATCCGTTGTCCGAGCAGGACGCGGCCGGCCGGCTGAACGAGACCGGGCCGAGCATCGCGCGGGCGGGCATCCCGGCCTTGGAGCAGTACGCGATCGCGGTGCGGGAGATGAAGGCGGTCGTCGGCAAGCCGATGGGCAAGGGCGCGGCGAGCACGGCCGTGACGAAGAAGATCCCGCGGCCGATGTGGCGCGATTGCCGTGCCTGCAAGGCGATGCACATCTCCGACTCGGCGATGCGCCCGGCGGCTCTCGCGGGCGGCCTGGAGTTCCAGCCGGGGACCTCGCCGCCGGTGCTGCAGCCGCGCCCGCGTCCCCGTGTGCCGAAGCGGACCGACGTCCCCGCGCTGCAGAAGCTGATCCGCGCCTACCTGTCGCTGCTCGGCCCCGCGACGCAGGCCGACGCCGCCGGCTACCTGGACGCCCGCCGTGCCGACGTCGCCGAGGTGTGGCCGGACGAGCTGGTCGAGGTGTCAGTCGACGGCCGCACAGGTTGGCTTCCCGAGGAGTGCGTCGACGCGCTGCGGTCCTCGCCGCCGCCCGAGGTGGTTCGCCTGCTCGGCGGGTTCGATCCGTGGCTGCAGGCGCGCGATCGCGAGCTGATCGTTCCGGACAAGGCCGTGCACAAGGCGCTGTGGCCGGTGCTCGGACGGCCCGGGGTGGTGCTGGCCGAGGGCGAGGTCATCGGTACGTGGCGGCCGAAGTCCGGCGGCAGGAAGCTGACGATGACCGTCGAGGTGTTCGGGCCGCAGTCGCCGTCGACCTGGCGCGAGATCGAGACCGAGGCCGAGCGGGTGGCAGCGGTGCGCGGCGCGGCGTCGGTAGCGGTCAAGCGCGTCGAGTAGCGCGGTGGTGGGGCGCGCGCTCCCCGTGATCTTCCTGCGCCTGGTAGCCCCGGTGACGGAACGCGCAGGAAGATCCACGCGACGCGTCAGTCCGCGATCGGGCGCCCGCGGTTCGCCTTCAGCTGGCCGCGCCGCTTCTTCGCGTCCAGCCGCCGCTGCCTGGCCGCGCGCGACGGGCGCGTGGCCCGGCGAGCCGGCGGCGGCGGTGCCAGCGCGTCGGCCAGCAGCATGGCCAGCCGGACCCGCAC
>JBOGDQ010000058.1:0-24206 GCA_050742975.1 Jatrophihabitantaceae bacterium | reverse complement strand
GCCGCGGACGGGGCGGGCGCACGCCGGGGAGCGCCCGCGCGCCGCGGTGTCGGCGCGCGCGATGCTGCCGTGCGGGGTGCGGGCCCGGTGCCCCCCGTGGCCGGACGCGCCGACGGCGGCCGGGCCGATCGCCGTTTCGGCGGCGCGTAGGCGCGTGGCACGGGGATGCGCAGCCAGCGTTCAACCCGCCCGCGCCTACCGAGCCGCTCGGCCTTCCTGGCTGCGGCAACCGCGGGCGCCTCGTGCCGCGCGAAGGACACCAGCATCCCGAGCACGAAGAACGACATGAGCAGCGACGTGCCACCTGCCGAGATGAACGGCAACGGGATACCGGTGACGGGCAGCAGCCCGGTCACGTAGCCGATGTTGATCACCGCCTGGCCGCAGAGCCACACCGTTGCGGCGCCGGCCACCAGCCGGACGAACGGGTCCGCGTTGCGCCGCGCCACCCGCATCCCGGTGTAGGCGAACAGCCCGAACAGTCCGAGCACGGCGAGGCAGCCGATCAGGCCGAGCTCCTCGCCGATGATCGCGAAGACGTAGTCGGAGTTCGCGTTCGGAACCCACCCGTACTTCGACGTGCCCTGGCCCAGCCCGACGCCGAGCAACCCGCCGGACGCGAGCGCGTAGAGGCCCTCCACAGTGTGGAAGCCGCTGTTCTGCGCGTCCTTGAACGGGTGTAGGAACGTCGTCAGCCGCTCCAGCCGGTACGGTGCGGCCACCGCCATCGCGGTGACGGCGAGCGCGACGACCGCGACGACCGCGACGAAGTAGCGGGCCGGCATGCCGACCATCCAGAGCAGCCCGAGCAGCACCAGCAGGAAGCACATGGTCGTGCCAAGATCGGGCTCGAGCATGATCAGCGCGATGATCAGCACGAAGCCCGGAACCAGCGGCACGAACAGATGCCGGGCCCGGCGCAGCGTTCCCAGCTGCTGCTTGCGGGCGAGCAGGTCACCACCCCAGAGCAGCATCGCGACCTTGGCGAACTCCGACGGTTGCAGCTGCATCGGGCCGATGTCGATCCACCGCCGGGCGCCGTAGACGCCGACCCCGATGCCGGGGATCAGGACGGCCATCAGCGCGACGAACGCGAGCACGAGTGCGGGATAGGCGAGCAGCCGGAACGCGCGGGGAGGCATCCGCATCGCGAACCAGAAGATCGGCAGCCCGACCAGGACGAACTCGGCCTCCTTGATCACCTGAGTCCAGATCTGCCCGGTGCCCGAGGAGTCGTGCGAGGCGGAGATCGTGGTGGAGACGGCCATCAGCACGCCGAAGCCGAGCAGGCCGGCGGCTGCGAGCAGCAGCAGTTGTACCGACGCGTACGGACGATCGAGGAAGCGGGCGCCCGCCCCTTTCCGCGGCAGGACGGTGGCGACCGCCCAGTCCTTCAGCCCGGCGATCGATTCGATCGGGCTCATCGGTCGCTGTCCAGCGCGTTGACCGCAGCGATGAACGCGTCGCCGCGCGCGGCGTAGCCGGTGAACATGTCGTACGAGGCGGCGGCAGGGGCCAGCAACACCGTGTCGCCCGGACGCGCGAGTCCGGCCGCGGCGCTCACCACCTCGGTCATGGCTCCATCGTCGGTGCTGGACACTTCGATCACGCGCACATCCGGCGCGTGTCGTCGCAATGCAGCAGCTAGGTGTGCACGATCTTCACCAAGCAGGACAACTGCCTGCAGGCGGGGAGCCACCTCGGCGACGAGTTCGTCGACCGGTGCGCCCTTCAGCTGACCGCCGGCGATCCACACGACGTGCGGGTAGGCGACGAGCGAGGCACGGGCGGCGTGCGGGTTGGTCGCCTTGCTGTCATCGACCCAGCTGACGTTCGACCGCGCGCCGACGAGCTGGTTGCGGTGCGGGTCGGGGACGAACGCACGCAGACCGGCGGCGACCTCGGCCGCGGTGAGGCCGTGCGAGCGGGCGAGCGCGGCCGCGGCCAGCGCGTTCGCCACATTGTGCCGACCGACCGGGCGGATCTCCGACGCGTCGATCAGCTCGATCGCCTTGTCGGCGAAGGCGTTGTCGACGAGCACCTCGCCGCGCAGCCCGAGTTGCCCCCGTTCCGGAGCGGTCAGGGTGAACCCGATCTTCCGCGCAGTGGTGGCGTTCGCGAGCAGCGCACCCACCGCGGCGTCGTCGGCGTTCGCGATCGCGAGGTCGCCGCGCCAGATCAGCGCCTTCGTCGCGGCGTACGCGTCCATAGAGCCGTGCCAGTCGAGGTGATCGGGCGCGAGGTTCAGCACGGCGCCCGCGGCCGGCGCGACCGTCGAGGACCAGTGCAACTGGAAGCTGGACAGCTCAACGGCCAGCACGTCGTACCGCTCGGCGCCGGCGACCGCATCGATGATCGGCACCCCCACGTTGCCGACGGCGAGCGCACGCGCGCCGGACGCGCGCAGCATCGACTCGAGCATCCGGACCGTCGTCGTCTTGCCGTTCGTGCCGGTGACGGCCAGCCACGGCGCCGCACCGGCACCGCGCAGCCGCCACGCGAACTCGACCTCGCCGAGCACCTCGAGGCCGCGACCCAGCGCGTCCTGCAGGAGCGGGTGATCGGGTCGCCAGCCCGGCGAGGTCACGACCAGGTCGACACCGGCCGGGACGGTGTCCGGCGAGCCCACGAACCGTGCACCCGCCCCGATCAACTCGACGACGGCGGGCGACTCGGAGCGATCGGCGAGCAGCACCCGCGCCCCGCGTGCGAGCAGAGCTCGGGTGGCGGAAGCCCCGGCAACGCCCGCGCCGCAGACGAGAGCACTGGTAGACCCGGTAGGCACGGCGCCGACTGTAACGCGGTCGATGACCTGGCGGTCTCGGCCTCGGGGCAAGCCCCGATGGTGAGTTCCCCGGCGGAGCCAGACGCAACCAGCGCCGGGGTCGGCTGCGGCCCTTAGAAGTCGTAGCGCACGATCGCGCGACGCAGGGACGGCACGTGCACGACCCGGAACCCGGCAGCGAGGAAGGCGCTGAGCGCCCCCACGTGCATCTCGCCCCAGGTGACGTCCTTGCCCGGGGCCGGCTTCATCGGATAGGCCTCGACGGCCCGGGCGCCATGGTCGCGGGCCAGGTCGACCGTGCCGCCGACCAGCGCGCGGCTCACGCCCTCGTGGCGGAAGCCGGCCCGGGTCACGAAGCAGGTGACCGCCCAAATGCTCGCATCGTCCTTGTTCTCGTTGCGGCCCTTCAACGTCGGCTGGCGCAGATAGGTGTAGTCGCGGCGCGGTGCCAGCGAGCACCAGCCCACCGGCTCACCGTCGAGGTGCGCCACGAGTCCGTGTCCCTCGATCACCTGGTCGCGGAGCAGGTCGCGACGGCCCGGGACATCGTCGGACTGATAGGCATGCCAGCCCATCCGATAGCGCTGGCACTGGCAGCGAGCGGCCTGCCCCTTGGTCCCGAAGGTCGTCTGGACGTCGTCGAACAGCGACTCGTCGACCGGCCGGACAGTGATCGCCATGGGCTCAGCGTCGCAAATCTGCCGCAACCGCGCCATGGGTGCTGCCCGCTCTTGCACTCAAGAGCATCGGCGCGCCGCTGCTCACACCCGTCACTCTGGTGAGAACACCGCACTATGTGCTTGCCCAGGTTGTACTACGCGCGTAATACAACCCCGACAACATCACTATCCCCGGTCGCTGGACTCATCGGTTAGGTCACTTCGGTACCACCTGCCACTGATCGTGACAACCAGCGGGCTCAACCATTGCCGATGAAGTCCGCGTAGAACAGGCCCATCCCGAACGCGACGGCCAGACCGCTGATGATCCAGAACCGCACGATGATCGTCATCTCTTCCCAGCCACCGAGTTCGAAGTGGTGGTGCAGCGGGGCCATCCGGAAGACCCGCCTGCCCGTGCCGGTTCGTATCCGGGTGAACTTGAACCAGCCGGTCTGGATGATCCCGGACAGCGTCACCGTGGCGAACAGGCCGCCGAGCACGACGAGCAGCAACTCCGTGTGCGTGACGATCGCGAGGCCAGCCATCAGACCGCCGAGCGCCATCGAGCCGGTGTCCCCCATGAAGATCTGCGCGGGCGAGGCGTTCCACCACAGGAACCCGAAGCAGGCGGCCAGCGCCGCCGCCGCGACGAGTGCCGCGTCGAGCGGGTCGCGCACGGTGTAGCAGCCGCCGACCGGGTTGGTGCCGCACGGGTTCCGGTACTGCAGGAAGGAGATCAGCGTGAACGCACCGAACACCATCGCCGACGCCCCTGCGGCCAGCCCGTCCAGCCCGTCGGTCAGGTTCACCGCGTTGGAGGTGGCAGCGATGATCACGTACGCCAGGACGAGGAAGCCGATCGCGCCCAGCCCGACCGGCGCGAGATCCCGCACGAACGACAGGTGCCGCGAGCCGGGCGTCAGGCCCAGCTGATTGCGGAACTGCATCGCCAGCACCCCGAACGTCAGCGCGATCACGAGCTGGCCGAGGAACTTGGCACGCGCGCGCAGGCCCAGGTTGCGCTGCTTGCGGATCTTGATGAAGTCGTCGAGGAACCCGACGATGCCGAGCCCGACCATCAGGAAGAGCAGCAGCAGCCCGGTCGCGTTCGGACCGCCGCCGCCGCGGATCGCGATGATCACGTGCGCTGCCGCGTAGCCGAGCACGGTGGAGCCGATGATCGCGACGCCGCCCATCGTCGGGGTCCCGCGCTTGACGAGATGGGTCTGCGGGCCGTCGGTGCGGATCTCCTGCCCGAACCCGCGGCGGCGGAAGAAGGCCACCACGAGCGGGGTGCAGAGGATCGAGGTCATCAGCGACACCAGCGCGGCGATCAGGATCGTCTTCACGCGGTGCCGCCTCCGGGTCCCTCGGTCGTGGTCTGCACCGCATCCTCTGCGATGGCGACGGCCACCTGCTCCAGGCTCGCCGCGCGCGAGGCCTTGACGAGCACCACATCACCGGAGCGCAGCTCGCTGCGCAGCATGGCGATTGCGGCGTCGGCGTCGGCCACCCATCGCGACTCGCCGTCCCACGAACCCTCCAGCGCCGCGCCGTGCTGGATCGGACGGGCCTGCTCCCCCACCGCGATGACCGTGGAGATGTCCAGGCGCACCGCCAGCCGCCCGAGCGCGTCGTGCTCCTCAGGCCCGTCATCACCGAGTTCGGCCATCGGGCCGAGGACGGCGAACGAGCGGCCACCGCGTGCCCGACGAGCGCGCGCGATTGTCGCGAGGGTCTTGAGCGCCGCGCGCATCGACTCCGGGTTCGCGTTGTAGGCGTCGTTCAGGATGAGCACGCCGTCGGCGCGCTCGGTCGGCTCCATCCGCCAGTGTGACTTCGCGGTGGCCTCGCCCAGAACGAGCGCCACGTCGTCGAGCGGCATCCCGCACTCGAGCGCGACCGCCGCCGCGGCCAGGGCGTTGTCGACGTGATGTTCCCCGACCAGGCGCAGCGCGACGTGCGCAGCTGCCCCTGCCGCGTGCAGGGTGAACGCCGCGCGGCCGAACTCGTCGAGCACCACGGCCTCTGCCCGCACGTCGGCCGACGCACTGCGGCCCACCGTCACGATTCGGGCCGCCGTGCGCGAGGCCATCGCGGCGACGATCCGGTCGTCGGTGTTGAGGATCGCGACCCCACCGTCGCCGGCGGACGGCAGCGCCTCCACCAGCTCACCCTTGGCCTGCGCGATTACCTCGCGCGACCCGAACTCGCCGAGATGGGCGCTGCCGACGTTCAGCACGACCCCGATGCGCGGTGGCGCGATCTGCGTGAGATAGCGGATGTGACCCAGGCCGCGCGCGCTGGTCTCGAGCACGAGGAAACGGGTGTGCTCGTCGGCGAGCAGGACCGTGTACGGATGGCCGAGTTCGTTGTTGAACGAGCCGGGCGGCGCGACCGTCGGGGCAAGCCGGCCGAGCAGCTGTGCGATCAGGTCCTTCGTCGAGGTCTTCCCGGACGATCCGGTGATGCCGACGATAGTCGAGCCCGCCAGCCGGCGCGCTACGGCGGACGCGAGCGCCGCGATCGCCCCGAACCCGTCGGCCACCAGGATGCACGGCCCCTCGGTGTAGCGCGTGACGATCGCTCCGACGGCGCCGCGCTCGACCGCGGCGTGCACGTAGTCGTTGCCGTCGACGTGCTCGCCGGGCAGCGCGAGGAACAGGCCGCCCGGAGCGATGCTGCGGGAGTCGAACTCGACGCCCGCGGTCACGATCGCCGCGGGATCGGCACCGGCCAGCCGACCGTCGATCGCCTCGGCGACCTCGGCGAGCGTCATCGCGATCACCGGTTCTCCAGCGCGAGTCGCAGCACGTCGCGGTCGTCGAACGGGTGGACGACGCCGACGATCTCCTGGCCGCTCTCGTGGCCCTTGCCCGCGACCAGCACCGTGTCACCGGGTCGGGCGGCTGCGACCGCATGCGCGATCGCCACGGCCCGGTCGCCGATCTCGACGACCTCCCCGCGCTCGCCGGGCGGTAGCGCGAGCGCGCCGTCGAGCATGGCCCGCCGGATCACGGCCGGGTCCTCCGACCGCGGGTTGTCGTCGGTGAGGACGAGCAGATCGGCGCCGCGGGCGGCGATCTCGCCCATGTGCGGGCGCTTGCCCGTGTCACGGTCGCCGCCGCTACCGAGCACGACGATCAGCCGCCCGCGGGTGAGCGGGCGCAGCGCCTGCAGCGCGCCGTCGACCGCGGCCGGCTTGTGGCTGTAGTCGACGACGGCGAGGAACGACTGCCCGGCGTCGATGCGCTCCATTCTCCCCGGGACCGACGCGGTGGAGATCACGGGTGCCGCGAGGGCGGGCGGGACTCCTACCGCGTCCAGAATCGCCAGCGCCAGCAAGGCATTGGCAACGTTGTACCCACCCGGGATGGCACACGCCGCATCGAACTCACCGCCCGGGCTGACGACACGGAACGCGGTGCCACCCCCGTCCGCGGTGTGCACATCCCGCGCCTGCCAGGCCGCGCCCGGGTCGCCCGTCGTGTTGACGGTGACCGTGCCGGTACCCGCAATCTCCGCGATCCGGCGACCCCATTCGTCATCGGTCATCACGATTGACGTACGTGCCCGCCCGTCGAACAGGCGCGCCTTCGCGGCGAAGTAGTCGTCCATATCCGCGTGGAAGTCCAGGTGGTCCTGCGACAGGTTGGTGAACGCGCCGACGGCGAACCCGATGCCGTCCGCGCGACCCAGGGCGAGCGCGTGGCTGGACACCTCCATCGCCACGTCGCTCACCGCGTCCTCGCGCATCACAGCGAGCAGCGCTTGCAGCTCCGGCGCCTCCGGGGTCGTGAAGCCGGTCTTGATCTCCACATCACCGACGTGCGTCGCGACGGTGCCGATCAAGCCCGGCACCCGACCGCCTGCGCGCAGCCCGGCCTCCACGAGGAAGGTGGTCGTCGTCTTGCCGCTGGTGCCCGTCACGCCCAGCACGTTCACCACGGAGCTGGGCTCGCCGTACACGACGGACGCGGTGTAGCCGAGCCAGTCCCGCACGTCCGGGACGAGGACGAGGGGAACCTCGCCGGGAACCATCGTGCGGCCCACCTCGTCGGTCAGCACCGCAACCGCCCCCGCCGCGATGGCCTGCGCCGCGTAGGCCGCGCCATGGGCGTGCGTGCCCGGCAGGCCCGCGAACAGGTCACCCGGCCGGACAAAAGCGGTGCCCGACGTGATGCCCGTCACCCGTCGATCGGCGCCGAGGAGCTCGCCGTGCCGGTCACCGTCGTGATCGACGGTCAACCGGGACAGGGACACCGGCTCCACCCGGGCCGGTCGCGGAATCGCGACCGTGGGCATCGCATCGTTCGGCACGTCAGCAAACGGTACTTGGTGCGCTCATCCGGGTGACCGCGTCACACACCTGCAGCGGCACGTGCTTGGACAGCGACCCGGTCGGCGGAATGTGCGCGTGCTGCAGCTCGTAGCTCGCGATCTGCTGGAACAGCGGTGCAGCGACATCGCCGCCCTCGAGCCCGTGCGCGGGGTTGTCGACCATGATCGCGACGACGAACTGCGGGTCGTCGGCGGGGACCATGCCGGCGAAGGTGTCCCAGTTCATCCAGGTGGAGTACTGGCCGCCGTGGTTCGGGTCGGGCTGCTGGGCGGTACCCGTCTTGCCGGCCACCCGGTAGCCGGGGATCGCGGCCTTGACCCCGGTGCCGCCGGGCAGCGTCACCGACTCGAGCATGGTCCGCACCGTGTCCGCCGTCTGCGGGCTGACCACGCGGATGCCGGCCGGCTGCGAGCTTGCCGTCGTGGTCCCGTCGGAGTTGGCCACCGACTTCACGATCCGCGGCGGGACGCGCACCCCGCCGTTCGCGATCGTCTGGTAGATCGAGGCCAGCTGCAGGACCGTCATGCTCTCGCCCTGACCGAACGGCAGGTTCGCGAACGTCGAGTCGGTCCACTGGCTCATCGGCGGCAGGTACCCGGAGCTCTCACCCGGCAGCTCGATGCCGGTCTTGGTGCCGACACCGAACTTCTTCTCGTACGAGTCCCACACGGTGGGTCCGAGCAGCTGGGCGATCTTCAGCGTGCCGACGTTGGACGACTCGGCGAGGACTCCGGTCGCGGTGAACCGCTCGGTCGGGTGGTACCACGCGTCGCTCACCTGCACGCCACCCATTTCGATCCTGGGCGGAACCGAGATGATGGTGTTCGGGTGGATCTTCTTCTCCTGGATTGCGGCCGCGAACGTGATCGCCTTCTGCACCGAACCGGGTTCGAACGCCGACATCACCGGCGGATCGATCGGCGTGTTCGGGTCGATCGTGTTGGGGTCGGTGGCATCGAACGTGCCTGACGACGCGAGCGCGAGCACCTGACCGGTGTGCGCGTCCAGGATCGCCATCTCCGCGTTCCGCGCGGCCGACTCGGGTACCGCCTTGTCGAGGTACTGCTGCGCGACGAACTGCAGGCTCTGGTCGATCGTGAGTGTGATCGTCCCGCCGTTCCGCGCGGGATCCTTCACGGTGCGGCTGCTCGGGTTGATGTTGCCGAGGTTGTCGACGCTGTAGGTGATGCTGCCGTTGTGGCCCGCGAGCACCGAGTTGAACGCGGCCTCGATGCCAGCCGCGCCGGAGCCGTCGGAGTGCACGGTGCCGATGACGTTGGCCGCAGTCGTGTGACCGGGGTACTGACGCTGGGTGGTGGCCTGCGTGTAGATGCCCGTCAGGTTGAGGTTCTGGATCTGCTGGGCGGCAACCGGTGACAGCGCGGTGGCCAGCACCGAGTACTGCCCCGGCCTGGCCAGCGCCGTTGTGATAGCGGACACCGGCTGGCCGATCAGCGGTGCCAGCGCGGCGGCGTACTTTGCCCGGTCGGCCGGCGCGACCTGCTGGGGATCAGCGGTGATGTCCTGCGCGGCAGAGGTGTAGGCGAGCACGTTCCCGTCGCGGTCCAGGATCGAGCCGCGCATCGCGTTCAGCGCGACCGTGTCCACCCGCTGCGCGGCGGCCGCGCTTGCGTAGTTGCCGTGGTCGAGCCCCTGCAGCTGGACCAGCCGGCCACCGATGACGAGCAGCAGCGTGCAGACCGCGGCGAAGCCGTAGCGCAACCGACCGTTGAGCGCGCCGAGCCGGAGGGCGCGACGGCGCCGAGTCGGCGGTCGGCGCGCGGCGGGAGCCGGTCGGGTGGGGCGGCGGGTCATCGGGTGCCTCCCGGCAGGGTCGTCGTCGGCGTCGGGTCCGGGGTGGGGTGGGCGGTGGGGTGCTTCGCGGCTTTCGTCGATCCGGTGGTCCTGCCGGCGGTGCCCGTGACCTTGGTCGTCGTCGCCTTCGTTTTCTTCTTCGGGGGCGGGGTCTTGTGGCGCGTGGCCGGCGCAGGAAGTGCCGGCGCGGTCGCCGGGCCGGGGCTGCCGAGCACCCGAACCTGCCCGTCGGGATCGATCTGCAGGAACGCCGGGTTGCCCGCCGGAACCATGCCGAGCTGGGCCGCCACCCGGGCGAGGTTGCCGGGGGCCGCGCTCGCCGCTACCTCGTTGTTCAGCTGCTCGACCGAGGCGGCGATGCTCGCGTCCTTGGCCGCGAGGTCGTGCCGGCGCAGCTCGTTGGCGGCCGACGCCGTGTTCAGCGCGAGCAGCGCGATCATCGCGCCGACGAGCAGTCCCAGCACCAGCAGGGCGAACGGAACTCGCGGTGCATGTTTGGGTGCGGGTCGCAGGCTCATCCGGGGTCCCCGACAAATTGCGGAGCGCCGGCGGAGCAATTTGGTGGGGTGGTCATGCAACGCTCCTGATTCGTTCGGCGGCGCGCAGCCGCACGGACGCGGCGCGGGGGTTGTCGGCGATCTCGGCGTCGGAGGCGACCTCGCTGCCACGCGTCAGCAGCCGCAGCTGCGGTCCCCGATCGGCGAGCGGTACCGGCAGCCCGACCGGCGTGCGGTCCGTCGCCAGCTCGGCCAGCGCCTGCTTGACGATGCGGTCCTCGAGCGACTGGTAGGACAGCACGACGATGCGGCCGCCGACCCGCAGTGCCGTCAGCGCCGCCGGCATCGCGCCACGCAGCGCGTCCAGCTCGCCGTTCACCTCGATGCGCAACGCCTGGAAGGTGCGCTTGGCCGGGTGGCCACCGTGGCGACGGGTCGCGGCCGGGATGGCGGCGCGCACGAGTTCGGCCAGCTCGGCCGTCGAGTTCAGCGGAGCCGCGCGACGCGCACGCTCGATCGCCTGCGCGATCCGCAGCGCGAAGTGCTCGTCGCCGTACTGGCTCAACACCCGGGCCAGCACGCGCACCGGGTAGGTGTTCACGACCTCGGCCGCGGTGAGCGCCTGCATCGGATCCATCCGCATGTCCAGCGGGGCGTCCTGCGCGTAGGCGAACCCGCGCTCGGCGAGGTCGAGCTGCATGGACGAGACACCCAGGTCGAACAGCACGCCGTCGATACCCCCCGCGCCTGTCGCACCGCGCGGCCCGTTGAGACCGAGCGAGTCCAGCACCTCGGGCATGCGGTCGTAGACGGCGTGCACGAGGTGGATGCGGGAGGCGAAGCGGGCCAGCCGCTGCTCGCTGCGGGACAGCGCGACGCGATCGCGGTCCAGCCCGACCAGGGTCAGCTTCGGGTGGGCGGCCAGCAGCGCCTCGGCATGACCGCCCAGGCCGAGCGTGGCGTCGAGCAGCACTGCGGGCCGGTCGGCCAGCGCGGGAGCGAGCAGCCCGAGCACCCGCTCGAGGAGCACCGGGACATGCACGGACCTCGACGCGGCCGGCGTCTGATCGCGTGCATCCATCGGGCGTCCTCTACTCGGTGCGGCGGTTCGGTTCGGCGGGGTGGGGGGAAGTACGCGACGTGTCCCGGTGCCGCTCGGTTCTGGTCCCCGCCCGTCCCGCCTGGCACCGGGGAAGGGGTGCCAGGAGGCGGACGGGAGGAGGCCGGACCCGAGCGGGGAGTCAGAAGATGCCCGGCAGCACCTCCTCGGCGATCTCGGCGAAGGCGTCGTCCGCCCGCTCCGACCAGGCCCGCCAGGCCTGCGCGTCCCAGACCTCGATGCGGTTGTTGGCACCGATGACGACGCAGTCCTTGCCCAGCCCGGCGTACGCGCGCAGCACCGGTGGGACGGTGATCCGGCCCTGCCCGTCCGGGGTCTCGTTCGACGCGCTGGCGAACAGCGTCCGGCCGTACTCGCGAACCCGCTTGTCGGTGATCGGCGCGGTGGCCAGGGCCTGGGTGAAGCTGACGAACTGCGTCGTCGGGAAGACGAACAGGCAACGGTCCTGCCCCTTGCAGATCACCAGTCCTCCCTCCAGGTCCGGCCGGAACCTCGCGGGGAGAGCGAGCCGGCCCTTGTCGTCCAGGCGCGGCGTGTGCGTACCGAGGAACAACATCGGCGCACCTCCGTGCGGAACAGGACCTGCTGGCTACTCCCCCACCAGTCCCCACCATAACCCACTTCTCTCCACAGACCTATCACCGGGTCGGCGAGTTGTGCCCGCTTCGATACGGCTGGCCGTACCTATGCGGCGGCGCGTCGGCAATACTCGAAGGCTCACGGTCACGCGACGGTGCGTGATCAGGTTCGAAAGGCGGCACAGGTGGATGACCTCGCCAGCGAGATCCGGCCCGGCGGCCTGCACTCCGCCCGCTCGCCCGGCGATCAGCCCGCGCCGGCCGCCCACTCGTCGGTAGGTGCGAGTACCTCCACCGCTCCGGTGGCGGCGATACGCGAGGCAACCGGGCGAATCGCGGCCAACATCGAGAAGGTCATCGAGGGCAAGACCGCCGAGGTCCGGCTCGGTCTGGCGGTCCTGCTCGCCGAGGGTCACCTGCTGATCGAGGACGTGCCGGGCGTCGGTAAGACGACGTTCGCCAAGGCGCTCGCCCGGTCGATCGACTGCTCGGTGCGCCGCATCCAGTTCACGCCCGACCTGCTGCCCAGCGACGTCACCGGCGTCAGCGTCTACAACTCCGAGGACCGCGACTTCGAGTTCAAGCCGGGCCCGGTGTTCGCGAACATCGTCGTCGGTGACGAGATCAACCGCGCCTCGCCGAAGACACAGTCCGCCCTGCTCGAGTGCATGGAGGAGAAGCAGGTCACGGTCGACGGCGTCACCTACCCGCTCGAGGCCCCGTTCATGGTGCTGGCCACGCAGAATCCGATCGACATGGAGGGCACCTACCCGCTGCCCGAGGCCCAGCGCGATCGCTTCACCGCGCGCGTGTCGATCGGCTACCCGGACCGGCGCGCCGAGATCGCGATGCTCGACGAGCACGCGTCGACCGACCCCCTCGACGTCCTGCAGGCGGTCTCGGACGCCACCGAGGTGCGCGCCCTGATCGGGGGCGTGCGCCGGATCCACGTCGCCGACGCGGTCAAGGGCTACGCGGTCGATCTTGCCGTGGCCACGCGGCGCTCACCCGAGGTGCGCCTGGGTGCTTCGCCGCGCGCGGCCCTGCACCTGCTCCGCGCGGCGAAGGCCTGGGCCGCCATGGAGGGCCGCGACTACGTCGTCCCGGACGACCTGCAGTTCCTCCTGTCGCACGTCCTCGCCCACCGCCTGTTGATCACCGCCGAGGCGCACGTCGCCGGCCGCAGCGCCCAGGACCTGCTCGCGCGCATCGTCGCGTCCACCCCGATCCCGGGAAGCAACGGACAGCGCTGACCGTGGCGGCCTCGGACTACGGCTTCACGACGCGGGCGACCTGCATGATCGCCGCCGGGGCGACGGCCCTGCTGTGCGGCCTGCTGCTCGGCGAGGTCGATCTGACCCGCGCCGGTGTGCTCGCACTCGCCGTCCCGGTGATCGCCGGGTTCGTGGTGCACCGCTCGAACGTGCAGATCAGCAACCGCCGGCGGGTGGAGCCGGCACACGCGAGTTCGGGCGACGAGGTCGTCGTCCAGCTGACGATCACGAACCGCTCCCGGCTGCGCAGCGGTGCCCTGATGCTGGAGGACCATCTCCCCTCGCAGCTACCCGGCCGGGCGCGCTTCGTCGTGGACGGGTTGGCCAGCCGCGAGTCGCGGAACGTCTCGTACCGGCTGCCGCACCTGCCCCGTGGCCGCTACCGCGCCGGACCCTTGCGGGTGCGGTTGACCGACCCGTTCCATCTCGTCGACCTGCGCCGGGCGTTCACGGCGACCAGCGAGTTCACGATCCGGCCGATCGTCGAATCGCTGCCGCCGGTGGCCCCGCCGCTGTCGCATGACATCGGCGACAACTCCGGCAGCCACTCGATCGGCACGCACGGCGCCGACGACGCATCGACCCGCGAGTACCGCACCGGCGACGCGCTTCGCAAGATCCACTGGCGCTCGTCGGCGCGCGTCGGCGCGCTCATGGTGCGCCAGGAGGAGCGGCCCTGGCAGGGCCAGGCGACGGTGGTCCTGGACCTGCGCGAGAACGCGCACGTGGACGCCGGCTCCGAGGCCAACGCTGCGGATGAGCGTCTGCGAAGCAGCCTGGAGTGGGCGGTCAGCGCCGCGGCGAGCATCGGCAGCCATCTGATGGCGTCGGGGCGGGTGATGGAGCTGGTCGACGACCTGGAGGCCGCGCGGCGGATGCGCCCGGCCGACCCGGTCGCGCTCGTCGAGCACCTGGCCACCGTCCGCTCCGTGCGACAGGCCAGCCTGGAGCCGGCGCGGAATCTGATCGCCTCATCGGCCCGGGAGACCGCGCTCATCGCGATCCTGGGCGAGGTCGACCCCGCCAGCCTGCGCGTGCTCGCCGACTGCCACCCCCGCGGATCCGCGGTCCCGGCCCTCGCGTTCCTGCTCGACACCGGTACCTGGCGGGGAAAGCAGCCGTCCGGACCGGATGGCCAGTGCTACCTCGCGGCGCGCGTGCTGCGCTCGGCCGGCTGGCGGGTCTGCATCGTCCGGCACGGGACGAGCGCCGCGGACGCCTGGCGCGACGCGCTGCGCCCGGCCGGGTCCGGAGTCCTCTGATGTCGATCGCGACCGCCGGCGCCCCGCCCCGCATCACCGGCACGCCGCCCCGCATCAGCAGCGGCGTGCAGCGCACCCTGCTCGGTGTCGTCGCAGCCGGTCTGGGCGCTGTCCCGCTGTGCCAGCTGATCAGTGATCGCGGCTGGCTGGTGGACGTGTGGCTGTCGATGCTCGTGGTCGTGGCACCGGCCCTGCTGCTGCGCGTGCGCCGGCCGGTCGGCGCGCTGCAGATCTGGCCGGGGATCATCCTGCTGATCCCGTGGCTCACCGCCCGCTACCTGCCCGCGCATGCACTGTTCGGGCTGATCCCCACGCGGGCCACGCTCCACGACCTCGGCGACCTGCTCGACAACCTGCACCGCACGACCCAGGACGGCGTTGCCCCCGTGCACTCGACGGTGGCGATCAAGCTCGCACTGTGCGCGATGCTCGGCCTGCTCGCCGCGCTCGTCGACCTGATCGCCGTCGTAGGCAGGCACGGCGCGCTGGCCGGTGTCCCGCTGCTCGTGGTGTATACCGTGTCCGGCGCGGTTCCCCGGCACGCCGTGCGGTGGCAGCTGTTCGCGTTCGCCGCCGTCGGTTTCCTCATCCTTCTCGCGCTCGACGCGCGCGACGATCTCAGCACGTGGGGCCATCGCGTGCGCCGGCCGGAGCAGCAGCGCGGCCGGCCGGTGATCGCGATGTCCGGCCAGCGGATCGCCGGCCTGGCGCTGATCGCCGCGGTGGTGCTGCCGGTGCTCGCGCCGACGAAGGCGACGAACCTGATCGCGAACCTGGTCCACGGCTCGGGCGGCAAGAACGGCAGCAACTTCGGCGCGGGCAACGGCGGCTCGATCAACCCGTTCGTCGCACTCCGGGGCGAGCTGACGCAGACCAAGACCCGCAACCTGGCCACGGTCACGGTCAGCCCGGCGAACGCCGACCGGCCGTTCTACCTGCGCGAGAACGTGCTGTCCAACTACACCGGCAACGGTTGGAGCGCCGCGGACCACGGCAACGAGCAGAGCGTCCAGGGCTCGAATTTCGACACGCTGCCCGGACCGACCCTGGTCAACTCCACCCAGTTCGACGTCCAGATCAAGGTCACCGGACTCACCGGCAACCCACCGGTGTTCGCGGTGCCGACCGGCGTCACCGGCCTGGACGCGGCGAGCTGGGCGCCGCAGGACCAACTGCTCCTCGGCACCAAGGTGCACAGCGGCCAGACCTACCACGAGTCCGTGTCCCAACCCGCGCCGACCGTCAGCGAGCTGGAGACGAGCCCGCAGGTCGTGGATCGAGCCACCGCCAGCTGGCTGAACCTGCCGACGATCCCGTCCCAGGTGCGCACGCTGGTCAACCAGATCACCGCCGGCAAGAGCGGGCAGTACGACAAGGCGCGTGCGATCAGCGACTGGTTCGCCGATCCGGCCAACGGCTTCAAGTACAGCCTGCAGACGGCCTCCGGCGACTCCGGCAGCGATCTCGTCGACTTCCTGACCAACCGGGTGGGCTACTGCCAGCAGTACGCGGCTGCGATGGCGGTCATGCTCCGCCTGGCAGGGGTTCCGGCCCGCGTCGTCCTTGGCTACACGCACCAACCCGCCGATGCCAGCGGGACGTTCAAGATCACGACCGACGACGCGCACGCCTGGGACGAGGCGTACTTCTCGGGCGTCGGCTGGATCCCGTTCGATCCCACACCGCTGTCCGGCGCCGGTGGTGCCCGCGCCAGCACCCTGCCGTGGGCGCCGCACAGCGCCGGCACGAACACCAACACGGCGACGCCGACGAACCCCGCGAGCACGAAGGTCATCTCGAGGGCGCCGTCACGTCCCGACACGACGGCCCCCGTTCCGGATCAGGCCAAGGGGCAGGGCGGCGGATCCGTGTCGGGTTGGCTGGCCCCGCTCGTCGTGGTCCTCGTGCTGGTGCTGCTGGCCCTGCTGCCCTGGTTCATCCGACATCGTCGCCGTCGACAGCGGCTGCACGCCGCGCGCGGAGGTGACCCGGATCCGCTGTGGGCCGAGCTCACCGATACCGCGGTCGACCTCGGCTACGTCTGGTCCCCTGCGCGCTCTCCACGGCAGGTGGTCCGCTGGCTGCGCGAGCCCGCCGGCGAGGCACGCGGGTCGCTGACCGCGCTCGCGCAGGCGGTCGAGCACAGCCGGTACGGTGCGGCCGGTACCGGTACGGACGGGACGGGTCGTGATCTGTCCGCCGACCTGGATGCGGTGGCTACCCAGCTGCGTGGCGGCAAGAACCGCTCGATCCGGTGGCGGGCACGTTTCTGGCCGGCCTCGTTGAACTGGACGCCCACCCGATGGCGGCAACGCCGGGAGCGCTGAGGTGGGCCGGCACCCGGCCGGGCTGGGTCAGGGTGGTTCGAGAGGCGGAGCGTCAGTTCTCGTAGAGCGGAGCGTCAGTTCTCGTAGAGCGGAGCGTCAGTTCTCGTCGAACCGGCGGCGAAGGCGTTCCTCCATGCGCGTGCGCAGGCCGGTCGGTCGCGGCGTCTTGGACTTCTGACCCGCTTCGGTCACGGCGGCGACGCTGACGTTGCTGTGTGGCCGCAGGGTCTGCACCGCGAAACCACAAGCGCCGACGACCAGCACGAAGCCGACCACGCTCAGCGCGATGATGTTGCTGACAAGGCCGACGAGCACGAAGCCGAGGCCGAGCAGGACGCCGAGCACGCAGAGGATGAGCCCCCGCCGGACATGCGAGCGGGCACGCACAGAACGCACGGTGGAGGCAAACTTCGGATCGTCGGCGTAGAGCGCCTGCTCGATCTCGTCCAGGAGCCTCTGCTCGTGCTCGGAGAGCGGCACCTTGCCCTCCTTCGTCGCCGTGGCAGTCCTGGCCACGGCGTCCACTCGTGCGGATCGTGTCTGCTGCCGGCACCGCCGGTCCGGGGACCCACGCTGCCGTCACCTCCGAGCATACGAGCCCATCCGCCGGATCGAAAGTTGCAGTCACAACGAGTTCGTGACGATCACCCTGATCGGCTGCGGTTGCCGCGCTCGACACGTCCCGATCCGCCCAGCAATGCGGCATAGCCGAGCGCCGTCGAACCGAACTTCTCGCGCGCCGCGTCGACGAGGGAATCGGTCGCCGGTGGGCTCACGTCGTCGAAGCTGAGCTGCTCCGGCGCGCCCGCCGCGGCCCGCAGGTTCTCGCACTTGACGCCCACCAGCCTGATCCGGGGCCGGTCCAGGTTCAGGGCGGCATACAGCTCCATCGCCGTCTGGAAGATCGCCGTGGACGAGTCGGTCCAGCCCGGCAGGGTGCGCACCCGGGTCACGGTGCGGAAGTCCGCGAACCTGATCTTGATGCCCACCGTGCGCGCGACAAAGCTGCGCTCTCGCACCCGCCGCCCGACGTCGTCGGACAACCGAAGGACTTCGCGCCGGACGTCGGCCTCCTCGGTCAGATCGAACTCGACCGTGTGATCGGAGCTGATCGACTTCTCCACCTCGCCGACCTGGACCGTGCGCGGGTCGCGGCCGTGCGCGAGGGCATGCAGGTGGTCGGCCACACTCACCCCGAGCGCACGGCGCAGCGTGCCCAGTGGCGTGCCCGCGAGGTCCGCGATGGTCCGGATGCCGAGGCGGTGCAGGCTCTCGGCCGTGCGCTCGCCGACCCCCCACAGCACAGTGACCGGTAACGGATGCAGGAACTGCAGGGTTCGCTCGGCCGGGACGACAAGCATGCCGTCGGGCTTGCACCGAGCCGACGCGAGCTTGGCGACGAACTTGGTGGCCGCCACACCCACCGAGCAGGTCAGGCCGGTCTCGCGCGACACTCGCTCGCGGATTCCTGCCGCGATCGCGCCCGGACGGCCGGCCACCCGCACGGCGCCGGCCACGTCCAGGAACGCCTCGTCGAGCGAGAGCGGCTGGACCAGCGGGGTGACGTCGCGAAGCATCGTCATGACCGTCGCGGAGGCGTCGCTGTAGGCGGCCCGGTCGGGCGGCAGGACGACCAGGTCCGGGCAGAGGCGCAGGGCGTGGCTCATGGCCATCGCGCTGCGCACCCCGTACCGCCGGGCCACGTACGACGCGGCCGCCACCACGCCGCGCCGTCCCCCGCCGACGACGACCGGACGGTTGCGCAGCTCAGGGCGGCGGCGGATCTCGACGCTGGCGAAGAAGGCGTCCATGTCCACGTGCAGGATCGAGCAGCCGGTGTCGTCGCGATCGGCACCGCCGAACTGATCGGGGGCGCGCGGTACGTCGGCGCTGCGTCCCATCAGCAAGACCGTCCCATCAGCAAGACCGGTCCATCAACACGCCCGCGTCCATCGCGCTAGCCGGCCGGGCGCCGGGCCAGCAGGTGCACCCGCCCGGCAATCGCGCTGAACGGCACGCGGGTGGCGCTCTCGGCCTCGAGCGCGTCCAGGGCGGCGCGCGCGCCCGGCAGGTCCAGCGAGCGCCCCGGCACGATGTCGGCGAACACGCCGATGCCGTGGCTGCTCTCGATGAGCAGGCCGCGGTCACGGCACAGCGCCTGGACAGCGTCCGGTCCGGGCGGGACGAAGTCGGTGCTCAGCCCGCGCAGTTCGGCGAGCGCGCCGCTGACGTCACCGGCCAGCGCGCGGGTGATGACCCCTGCCACCGGATTCGCCACGAGCACGCTGAGCAGGCCACCAGGCCGAACGGCCGCGGCGATCGCCTCGAACGCGGTGGCTACCTGGTCGACCGCCCCGAGGATCCCGTGCGCCAGGACCAGGTCGAACGTGCTGCCGCCTACGGCGTCACCGAGCAGCTCCACATCGGCCTGGACGGCGTTGACCAGGTCACCGACCGCGGCTTCGTCGGCGCGACGCCGCAGTGTGGCGAGCGCGTCGACGCTGATGTCGACGACGGTGACGCGAGCGCCCGCCTGGGCGAGCGGGACCGCGAAGCTGCCGCTGCCGCCGCCGCAGTCGAGCACGGCCGGCGCCCGGCCTGCGGTGGCGACCGACGCGAGCGCGCTCGACAGCACCTGCCAGATCAGCCCCTGCCGGCCCGGGGCGGCGGGATCGCGGTGTGTCTCGACCTGCACGCCGGAAACACTAGTCGCGGGAGCCGACACGGATCGGTTCGTCAGCTCGCGAGCGGCGTGGCAAGCAACCCGAGGCGCGCCTGCACCACGTCCAGGAAAGCCCAGGCTGAGCGCAGCTGATCGTCGGCCGCGCGAGAGCTGACGACGTGCGTCGCCCCGGCCTCGATCGCTGCGCGGCCGGCGGCACCGGCGGCGAAGTAACCCGCCCACTCGGCGTACTCGGGCGCGACCGACTCGATCAGCACCCAGGCGCTGATCAGGCGGCGGCGGGCCGAGGCGGGACGGCCACGGTCGGCCAGCACGGCCGCCGCCGTCCGCAGCGCGGCCAGGTGCGCCAGCCGGAACCGCTCGTCCGGGCCGTCGGCGGCCGCAGCCTCGACCAGCACGCCCCGTGCACGCTCGAGCAACGCGAAAGCCTGCCCGTACGCGCTGCCGCGCCCGGGGAACGGCGCATCACCTCGTCCAGCGGCCATATCGCTCACCTCCGTCGCTCACTATTTCGAATACCTGTTCGAAGGATAGCGAAGGGCTACGACAGCGCGCAACGACACGCTCAGCGGGGGTCGGTCAGCACCCCCACGACGTCGCCGATGACGATCACGGCGGGAGCTCCCACGGCTGCCGCGCGCACCGCATCGGCCAACCCGGCGAGCGGGGCACGAACCACCTGCTGATCGGCCAGCGTGGCGCGATGCACCACGGCGGCGGGCGTCGTCGCGGCGCGTCCGTGCCTGATCAGCTCCGCGGTGATGAGGTCGAGCCGGTCCATGGCCATGAGCAGCACGAGCGTGCCGCCGCCGGACGCCAGCCCGGGCCAGTCGATGCCCTGGTCGGCGGGCCGGCCTGGATCCAGGTGCCCGGAGATGACCGTGAAGTCCGCGGCGACACCGCGATGGGTCAGCGGGATGCCCGCCGCCGCGGGACCGGCGAGTGCGGAACTGATGCCCGGGACAACGGTGACCGTGACGCCGGCGGCCACGCAGGCCAGCCACTCCTCGCCGCCGCGACCGAAGACGAACGGGTCGCCGCCCTTGAGCCGCACGACCCGCTTGCCGGCGCGCGCCCGCTCGACGAGCACGGCGTTGATCTCGTCCTGCCTCAGGTTGTGCCGGTGCGCCGACTTGCCGCAGTCGATCACCTCGACGCCATCGGGCAGTTCGTCGAGCAGCGCGCGCGGCGCGAGCCGGTCCACCACGACGACGTCGGCCGAGGCCACGAGTCGCCGACCCCGCACGGTGATCAGCTCGGGATCGCCCGGGCCGCCGCCGACGAGTGCCACCGATCCGGATGCGGGCGCGCGCACGTGCCGGCTGGGCAGGGTCCCGACGTCCAGGCCGATCGAGATCGCATTACGCAGGGCGACGGCCCGGCGCGGATCCTCGCCGCCGATCACCGCGACCGTCATGCCGTCGCGGCGCAGGATCGCCGGCGTCCGGGCGGTACCGCCGGGTGCTGCGTCCGCCCGGATGCAGAACATCCGCCGCTGCTCCGCGCCGCCGGCGACCGCGGAGTTCACGGCTGGGTCGTCGGTGCAGGCAATCGCGAGCCAGGCGCCGTCCAGGTCGGGCTCGACGAATGCGCGCCGCTCGAGCTGGATGTCCGAATCGAGCAGTTCGGCAACTACGTCCGGGGCGACCAGTCGCACTGCGGCACCCGCCTCGAGCATCGTGCGCACCCGCCGCGCCGCGACCGCCCCGCCCCCGACCACGAGCACGCGCCGGCCGGTGAGATCCAGGAGGAGCGGAAGACCGGTCATCGGTCCATCTTCGCGGTCGAACGTTCCGGTGGTGCGCCGACCTGCCGACACGGGAGGAACTGACGACGGAACTGACGGTGCTGACGGCGGTGCTGACGGCACGCGCCTGTGACGTGTCGTGGCGGGCGTCGCATCGCAGCCGAACATGTGCGACCCTTGATGCATGCATCGACCGGCTGAGATCGCGCTCACTGCGCGTCGCCATGTCGATCTGCAGCGCGTCATCGCTGCCGCGTGTCGAATGTCGGTCTGACTCACCTGGTGATCGCCACCGTCCTCTGACGGTGCCGCGGTCCGAGTACGCCGACCATTCCCCCTTCATTTCCGGAAGGAAAACACGTCATGCCTGCGCGCAAAGGACAGGGCCAGTGGGCCCTCGGCTACCGGGAGCCGCTCAACCCGAACGAGCGAAGCAAGCGCGACGACGACGGCCTGCAGGTCAAGCAACGCATCATCGACATCTACCAGCACACCGGCTTCGCCGGTATCGACCCGGGCGATCTGCGCGGGCGGTTCCGCTGGTTCGGGCTGTACACCCAACGCCGCCAGGGCATTCCCGGCGGCAAGACCGCGACGCTGGAGCCCGAGGAGCTCGAGGACGAGTTCTTCATGATGCGCATCCGCAGCGACGGTGGGGCGCTCAACAACGAGCAGCTGCGGGTGATCGCTGACATCTCGACGACGTACGGGCGCGACCTGGCCGACATCACCGACCGGCAGAACATCCAGCTGCACTGGATCCGCATCGAGGACGTGCCGACGATCTGGGCGAAGCTGGAGGCCGTGGGGCTTTCGAGCACCGAGGCCTGCGGTGACACCCCGCGCGTGATGCTCGGCTGCCCGCTCGAGGGCGTTGCGGCGGACTCGGTCCTCGACGGTGGGCCGGCGCTGCGCGAGATCTTGGACAAGTACCTCGGCAACCCGGAGTTCTCCAACCTCCCGCGCAAGTTCAAGACGTCCGTTTCTGGCTGCGCGAGCCACTGCACCAACCACGAGATCAACGACGTCTCCTTCGTCGGCGTGATCGGCCCCGACGGAGCGCCCGGATTCGATCTGTGGATCGGCGGCGGGCTATCGACAAATCCGATGTTCGCCCAGCGGCTGGGAGCGTTCGTGCGCCCGGACGAGGTCAGCGAGGTGTGGGCGGGCGTGGCGTCGATCTTCCGTGACTACGGGTACCGGCGCTCACGCAACCACGCCCGGCTGAAGTTCCTGCTGGCCGACTGGGGCGTCGAGAAGTTCCGTGCGGTGCTGGAGTCCGAGTACCTCGGTCACCCGCTGCCCGACGGACCCCCGCCGCCAGCCTCGCCCGCGCACCGCGACCACACCGGCATCGCTGCGCAGAACGACGGGTTGTTCTCCGTCGGTGCGACTACCCGTTCGGGACGCACCTCCGGCACCGTCCTGCGCGTCGTCGCCGGACTGGCCGAGCGGCACGGCTCGGGGCGGATCGCCCTTACGGCACAACAGGGTCTGGTCGTGCTGGACGTCCCCGAGCAGGAGGCGGCGGTGCTCGCCGACGAGCTCGAGCTGCACGAGCTGTCGGTGCGCCCGTCCCCGTTCCTGCGCGGCACGCTCGCCTGCACGGGCATCGAGTTCTGCAAGCTCGCGCTGGTCGAGACCAAGGGCCGGGCCGATACGATCCGCCGCGAACTGGAGAAGCGGCTACCCGACTTCGACACCCCGATCAGCATCAACGTCAACGGCTGCCCAAACTCGTGCGCCCGGTTCCAAGTCGCCGACATCGGCTTCAAGGGCATGGTCACCCGGGACGACGGCGGTGCGTACCAGGAGACGTTCCAGGTTCACCTCGGCGGGCAGCTGGGCAGCGATGCGGAGTTCGGGCGAAAGTTCCGCGGGCTGAAGGTGACGGCCGAACAGGCCCCCGACTACGCCGAACGCGTGCTGCGGGGTTATCTCGCCCGTCGTGCCGGTAGCGAGTCGTTCGCCGCCTACGTGACGCGCGCCGACGATGAGTGGCTGCTGTGACAGCGGTGTTGTCCGGCCCGGGCCACCTGCAGGAGCTCGCCGAGCGGGCCGGCTCGGAGCTCGAGGGAGCCAGCGCGAGCGAGATCCTCGGGTGGGCGGACGAGCGGCTCGGCGCAGCGTGGTGCGTCACCTCGTCGATGGCCGACACGCTGCTCCCCCACCTCGCCTCGCAGGTCCGTCCCGGCGTGGACGTGATCTTCCTGGACACCGGCTACCACTTCGCCGAGACGATCGGCACGCGCGATGCCGCCGCGGCGATGCTGCCCATCACCGTCAAGACGGCCACGCCACGGCAGACGGTCGCCGAGCAGGACGCCAGCTTCGGGGCACGCCTGTACGAGCGCAACCCGGACCAGTGCTGCGCGCTCCGCAAGGTCAACCCGCTTCGCGAGGCGCTCAAGCCGTATGCGGCGTGGGCATCCGGGCTGCGCCGCGACGAGGCGGTCACCCGTTCGAGCATCCGCGTCGTCGAATGGGACGCCCGCCGGCAGATGATCAAGCTCAATCCGATCGCGGCGTGGACGCAGGAGGACGTCGACAAGTACAGCGCCGACAACGGCGTTCTGGTCAACCCGCTGCTGTTCGACGGCTACGGATCGGTCGGCTGCTGGCCGTGCACCCGGCGGCTCGTCCCCGGTGAGGACGCGCGCGCCGGACGCTGGGCCGGCACCGGAAAGCTCGAGTGCGGCCTGCACGACTGAGTTCGCGGTTCAGCACCCCCGATACGCTGCTCGCGTGCACCGCAACTGCCTGGCCGTGAATGCGATCCTGGAATCGGCCGGCGCTGCTGGCAGGGTCAAGATCCTCACCGAGCGCGCCCCGACCGCGGCCGCCGCTGCTGCCCTGCTCGGCGTCGAGGTCGGCGCGATCGCGAACTCGCTCGTCTTCTCCACGGCGGAGGCGGAGCCCTTGCTGGTGCTGACCAGCGGCGCGCACCGGGTCGACACGTCCAAGGTCGCCGCGCTCGTCGGCACCGCGACGCTCTCGCGCGCCGATCCCGAATTCGTGCTGCGCTCGACCGGCCAGCGCATCGGCGGCGTCGCGCCGGTCGCTCATCCGAACCCGATTCGCACTCTCGTCGACGTCGCGCTGATCGGGTTCGAA
>JBOGDQ010000057.1:0-2287 GCA_050742975.1 Jatrophihabitantaceae bacterium | reverse complement strand
ATGCGCCACGGTGCCACGAAGTGCTAGCCGCTCTCACCCTCGCCGGCCTCGGCGGCGGCCCGCTGTTTCGGTTTGAGGTTCTTGTGCGGAGCGAGCACCATGATCATGTTTCGACCGTCCAGCTTGGGGGACGATTCGACAAACCCCAGCTCGGTGACGTCCTCGGCGAGTCGCTGCAACAGGCGGTTTCCCAGTTCAGGGCGGGACTGCTCACGCCCGCGGAACATGATCGTCACCTTGACCTTGTTCCCGTGTTCGAGGAACCGGACGACGTTGCGCTTTTTCGTCTCGTAGTCGTGGGAGTCGATCTTCGGGCGGAGCTTCTGCTCCTTGATGACCGTCATGACCTGGTTGCGGCGGGACTCGCGGGCCTTCTGTGCGCTCTCGTACTTGAACTTGCCGTAGTCCATGAGCTTGCAGACGGGTGGGCGCGCCATCGGGGCGACCTCGACCAGATCCAGATCCGACTCGAGGGCCAGTTCGAGAGCCTTGCCGATCGGCACGATGCCGACCTGCTCGCCCTCGGGGCCTACTAATCGAACCTCAGGTACTCGGATCCTGTCGTTGATCCTCGGTTCAGAGCTGATGGGACCTCCTTGGTCGGTGCTGCTTGTCGCGCGTCCCGGGCCCGCTGACAAAGCAACGGCCCCGTGGCGCGTTGTGCGCACGGGGCCCGGAACCGACCGATCCGGTGCGCCGCTGACGTACACGACGCGAGCAACCGGCCGTGAGGCCGACTGTTCCGGACCGGACCCGGCGCACCGCGATCTTGCTCAGTGGCTCGGGTGGGAGGCTGTTGGGCTTCCGCTTGCACACCCCCGCAGGTTGCGGAGGCTGGTCGCAATGACAGGGTATCAGCGTGACTGACACCCAACCAAAGTCCGCGACCGCCGGGGACAACGCGGGCGCTGCGGCCGGGATTCCCGGTAGCGCGTCGCACGCCCACCCGATCGACGCGATCCCGCTGCCGGAGCACGGCTTCGAGCGGCTGGACGACGTTCCGGTGCGCGAGCTGGCGGCGATCCCCGCCGTCGAGGTCATCACCCGGGCCGCGGTGCTGCTGATGAGCGCCTCCGCCGAGCAGTTGGGCCTGGCTCCGGACGGCGAGCCGCACCAGGACCTGGACGAGGCGCGCCGCCTGATCACCGCACTGGCCGGCCTCGTCGCCGCGTCCCAGGAGTTCCTCGGTGCCCACCGCCAGCCGCTGCGCGACGGCCTGAAGTCGCTGCAGAACGCTTTCCGCGAGGCCTCCCGCTACCCGGACGAACCGGGTCAGGGCCCGGGCGAGCAGTACCTGCGGTAACGGATCCGACATGACCGGCGCCGTCCGGATCGGCATCTCGGGCTGGCGCTACCCGCCCTGGCGGGACGTGTTCTACCCGCCCGGTCTGCCCCAACGCAGCGAGCTCAGCTACGCCTCCTCGCAGCTGTCCACGATCGAGATCAACGGCTCGTTCTACTCGCTTCAGCGTCCGGAGAGCTTTCGATCCTGGTACGCGCAGACTCCGGACCGGTTCGTGTTCTCGGTCAAGGGCCCGCGATTCATCACGCACCTTAAGAAGTTGCGGGGCGTCGAAGCGCCGCTTGCGAACTTCTTCGCGTCCGGCCTGCTCGCACTGGGCGAGAAGCTCGGACCGGTGCTGTGGCAGCTGCCGCCGAGCCTGGGCTTCGACGCGTCACGCCTCGGCGACTTCTTCGACCGGCTGCCGCGATCGACGGCGGAGGCGGCCTGGCTGGCCCGACATCATGACGAGCGAGTGGCCGATCGTGCACTGACCGAGGCCGGCGCGGACCGTCCTGTGCGCCACGCGCTCGAGGTGCGGCACCGCACGTTCCTGACGCCGCCGTTCACCGACCTGCTGCGCGAACACGAGATCGCCGTCGTCGTCGCCGACACGGCCGGCAAGTGGCCGCTGATCCGCGAGGTCACCACGGACTTCGCCTACCTGCGTCTGCACGGGGACAAGGAGCTGTACGCGAGCGGCTATACCGATAAGGCGCTGGACGAGTGGGCGGTCCTGATCCGCGGCTGGGCCGACACCGGCCGCGACGTGTTCGTGTACTTCGACAACGACGTCAAGGTCCGCGCCCCCTTCGACGCACTCGCACTGGCGGCACGGCTCAAGCGACCGGACAGCGGCGATCCGGCGCAGGGCTCAGGGGCACCGGCGCCGGATCGGTCCGCGTGATCAGTACCGGCTCACTCCTCCGTCGCGGTGGGCAGACCCGCACTGATCAGATCCATCACCGAGGAGTCGGTGAGGGTGGTGACGTCGCCCAGTTCGCG
>JBOGDQ010000056.1:0-1586 GCA_050742975.1 Jatrophihabitantaceae bacterium | reverse complement strand
ATCGCGAAGTCGCCCTTCTGGCCGGGCAGCGCCGTCCCGTCGTAGTGACCCGGGCCCTTCTCCAGCGATGCCGCGCCGGTGCCCTCGACGATCGTCTTGGCGTAGTCACGGCCGAAGCGCGGGATGTACAGGTTCGCGATGCCGTGGCCGGTGAGCGTGGCCAGCTTGCCCTCGGGCAGCGCGAGCGAGCCCTTGGCCCACTCCTTCTCCAACGCGCTGTGCACCTTGTCCTGCGCCCGCTCGGCGAAGTAGTTGGTGATGTAGACCTGGTACACGACGTACAGCAGGACGACCAGGCCGGCGGTGATCAGCGTCTGGCCGACACCGCGCAGGACGAACCGGATCACGTCCCCGACCCCGAATCGTCGGCGGCCGGGATCGCCGCCGGATGTCGGGTCACCTCCGCCCGTCGGCGGGTCGACCGGCGGCACGGTGTCGTCGACGACCGTGCCACTGGTGTCCTCGCTCATCCGTGCGGCCTCACTTCGTATCCGCCTGGGCGTAGGCCAGCGCGATGCTGCCAGTGTAGGCGGGCAGCTGAAGCTGCGATTGTGACTCGGTCGTGTAGCCGAGGCCGTAGTAGCCGGCCGCCTGCTCGAACAACTTCACCCCCGGCGACCCGGCGAGCGCTCTCTGCATTGGCCGGTACGGCCCGATCGCCGCAACCCGAAACGGCGGCGAGTAGACCTCCCCGTTCAGCAGCAACGTGTTGCCGACGCAGCGCACGGCGCTGGTCGCGATGACCCGCTGGCCGGCGATCGTCATGGCTTCGGCTCCACCGGCCCAGAGCGCGTTCACCACCGCCTGCAGGTCCGACTGGTGCACGACGAGCTGGTTCGGGTCGACGCCGGCGTTCTGGTCCGAGTCCTTCGCGTCGTCCAGGACGACCACGATGCCCGGGCCCTTGGTCGCGGTGAGGCCACCGGGCGCCTTGAGCGGCGCGTCCTTGCGCTGGGCGGCGGCTACCCCGGCGTCGCTGCGGCCGGCGTCCGCCGTCGCGGCCGACAGCTGCTTCTGCAGCGAGGCCAGCGTCGCGTCGGCGTCCTTGACGTGGTGCTCGGCCGCGCGAACCAGGTCGGCCAGGTTCGCCGTTCCCGCGGGGCGCAGGTCGGTACCGCGCGAATCCCGCGCGCTCGCTGCGAACCCGACGCCGGCCACCAGGCAGACGACCGGGACCAAGGCGCGCCACGGGCTCCTGCCGCCCGCGGACTGCGACGGCCACAGCCGCCCGACCAGCTTGCGCATGCGCGTCCCTCCGTCCTCAGCATCAGCTCGCACCGGTGCCGCGCCCGATCAGCCGGGGCGCCGACTACGCTAACGGGTGTGACCCGCACTCGTGGTCACCTGCCCGGCGCCCGAGCCGGGCCGCGGTCGAGCAGGAGAAGCACGTGCCCAAGTCGAAGGTCCGCAAGAAGATCGACGCCCCGCTGCGGGCCGAGGCGCTGCGCACGAGCACCAAGCAACTCGCGCCGAGTCCCACGTGGTACCCCATCGTGATGGCCGCGATCATGCTGATCGGCCTGGCCTACCTGGTCGTGTACTACCTGACCAGCAGCGGTACCAGCCCGCGGGTCCCGGTCATGGCC
>JBOGDQ010000055.1:0-1966 GCA_050742975.1 Jatrophihabitantaceae bacterium | reverse complement strand
CACCAGGACGCGGCTGAGGGGGTATTCATTCGGGCATAGGCCCGCGCTATGGGTGGGGTAGCCAGGTCGGCTGTACCGCGGCGCCCCGCCCGCCGGGATCGTCGTGGGTATGACCGCCACCGTCGCGCGCGCCGAGGGGCGCCCCTCGCGGCAGCAGCGGATGGTCGCGCTCGCGCCCGGCCTGGCGCTCGCCGGCGCCATCGCGGCGGTCGCGACGGCGATCGGCCGGCTGGCTCCGGTGCTCGGCGCCCCCGTGGCCGGGCTGGTCATGGGCGTGGCGCTCAGCGGCAGGCTGCACGGGCGGGCGGCCCTCACCCCCGGCGTCCGGTTCGCCGGCACGACGCTGCTGCAGGTCGCGGTAGTGCTGCTCGGGTCCGCGCTGTCACTCCGCCAGGTAGCCCGGGTGGGTGCCACCTCGGTGCCGGTCATGCTCGGGACGCTGACCGTCTGCCTCAGCCTGGCGTTCCTGATCGGACGGCGCCTCGGGATCGGACGCGACCTGCGCACCCTGATCGGCGTCGGGACCGGCATCTGCGGCGCGTCGGCGATCGCCGCGATCAGCCCGGTGATCCGCGCGCGCAACCCCGACGTCGCCTACGCCATCTCGACGATCTTCCTGTTCAACATCGCGGCCGTGATCGCGTTCCCGCCGCTCGGGCACCTGCTCGGCCTGGACCAGCACGCGTTCGGGCTGTTCGCAGGGACGGCCGTCAACGACACATCGTCGGTCGTCGCCGCCGCCACCACGTACGGGACGGACGCCGCCAACTACGCCATCGTGGTCAAGCTGACCCGCTCGCTGATGATCATCCCGATCTGCCTGGCGCTCGCGGCGATCACCAATCGTGGCAGCAAGATCGGGTCGTGGTGGAGCCGGGCGGCGCGGCTCGTGCCGTGGTTCCTGATCGGGTTCGTGCTCGTCGCCGCGATCAACTCCGCCGGGCTGATCCCGTCGGTTGCGCACGCACCGCTGCGGACGGCGTCGACGTTCCTGATCACGGTCGCGCTGACCGCGCTCGGGCTCGGGACCGACGTGAGTGGCATGCGCCGTGCCGGCCTGCGCCCGCTGCTGCTCGGCCTGGTGCTCTGGATCGCCGTCGCGTCGACCAGCCTCGGCCTGCAATGGGCGGCAGGATAGGGGCCGTGCCCCTTGCTCCCTGGACGCCCGACCTGGCCGCCCTCGATCTGCTGGTGTCGGTAGCGGAGCTGGGCAGCGTCGGACGGGCGGCCGCCGCGCACCGGATCAGCCAGCCGAGCGCGAGCGCGCGGCTCAGCCGGCTGGAGCGCCAGCTCGGCGTGCCGCTGCTCGTGCGAACCTCGCGCGGCAGCACCCTGACGCCGTCGGGCGAGGCGGTCGTCGCGTGGGCGCACGGCGTGGTGGACGCGGCGCGCATCCTGACCGATGGCGTGGGCACGCTGCGGGCCGATCAGAGCGCGCGGCTGCGGGTGGCCGCGAGCCTGACGGTCGCCGAGTACCTGATGCCGCCGTGGCTGCTCGCCCTGCGCCGGCGCAACCCGGGGCTCGACGTCGCGGCGACGGTCGCGAACAGCCACGACGTGTGCGAGCGGGTGCGGGCGGGCGCCGCGGACCTGGGCTTCGTCGAGATGCCCGCGGTGCCTGCCGGCCTGACCGCGGAACAGGTCGGGACGGACCGGCTCGCCCTCGTCGTCGCCGCCGACTACCCACTGGCCGCACGGGCTCGCTCCGGCGTGCGGGCGCGCGACCTGCGCGACCAGCCGCTGCTGCTGCGCGAGCCCGGCTCAGGCACGCGGGACACGTTCCTGCACGCGCTGGCGCTCGTGCTCGGCGACGAGCCGCCGCTGCCGCACGCGACCGAGCTCGGCTCCACGACGACGATCCTGGCAACCGCGCGCGCCGGCGGCGGCGTGGCCGTGGTGAGTGCGCGGGCCGCGGCCGGCGACCTGACGAGTGGTGCGCTGGTCGAGATCGCGGTGCCGGACCTGG
>JBOGDQ010000054.1:0-9852 GCA_050742975.1 Jatrophihabitantaceae bacterium | reverse complement strand
GTTCGGGACCGTCGCCGACGCGCTGGCCGCGGCGCCCAACCAGCCGCTGCGCCCGATCCAGCCGCGGCTGTGCGTCGACGGCGAGCGGGTTGTCGCCGAGCTGCCCGACGGTTCGAAGCTGGAGCTGCCGGTATCGATGGTCCGCTGAGCCACCCAGGCCATCCGAGTCATCCAAACCATACGGGTCATCCAAGCCATACGACTCATCCGGCCTACGAGACGCCGCGCGCGGTGACCCCGCTCGCGACGGTGGTGCTGGCCGCCAACCCCAATCCGATGACCTTGGACGGGACGAACACCTGGCTGCTGCGCGCACCCGGATCGGACGAGGTGATCGTCGTCGATCCCGGGCAGGGCGGCGACGACCACCTCGACCTGCTGCTCGGCGCGGCGCCGGACATCGCCGTCGTCCTGCTCACGCACGGACACTTCGACCACAGCCAGACCGCGGCCGAGCTGCACGACCGGACGGGCGCACCGATTCGCGCGGTAGATCCCGCGTTCTGCCACGGCGGCCAGCCGCTCGTCGACGGCGTGGTGTTCGAGGCGGCCGGGCTGCGCCTGCGCGTGGTGGCCACGCCCGGGCACACGTCCGACTCGGCGTCGTTCGTGCTCTCGGCGGCGGCGTTGGCGTCATCGTCGGAGGTGTCGGTGTCGGTGTCGGCCGACGGTGAACCGCTCGCGGTGCTGACCGGGGATACGATCCTGGGCCGCGGCACGACCGTCGTCGCGCACCCGGACGGCAATCTGCGGGACTACCTAGACTCGCTGCACCGGCTCGGTGCGCTGGGTGGGCTCCGCGTGCTGCCCGGCCACGGCCCGGAGCTGCCTAGCGTGCGGGAGGCGGCCGAGTTCTACCTGTCGCATCGCGAGGAGCGGCTGGTTCAGATCCGTGACGCGCTGCGGTCGCTCGGGCCCGAGGCGACGCCGCGGGCGATCGTCGAGTTGGTGTACGCCGACGTTGACGAGGCCGTGTGGTGGGCCGCCGAGCTTTCCGTCAACGCCCAGCTGGAGTACCTCCTCGATCCGCGCAGGCGTCCCTCCTGACCGCCCCAAAGAACAGGGCGGATCAGTTGGTCCGCGGCCGCAAGGCCTTCGGCCGCGGCGCGCGGGCTCTTCGCGCGAGCGCTCATCGCGTTGAGGGTCACTAAGGTGCTGTTGTTTAGCGGGCTCGGCGGGCCAGGCGCTCGCGGTCCAGGATGACGACGCTCTTGCCCTCCAGCCGCAGCCAGCCGCGGGACGCGAAATCGGCCAGCGCCTTGTTCACGGTTTCCCGGGAAGCGCCCACGAGCTGGGCCAGCTCCTCCTGGGTGAGGTCGTGCGTGACCCGCAACTGCCCGCCCTCGACCGAGCCGAAGCGCTGGGCCAGCTGCAGTAGCTGCTTGGCCACCCGGCCGGGGACGTCGACGAAGATCAGGTCGGCGAGCATGGTGTTGGTGCGGCGCAGTCGACGCGCGACGACGCGCAGCAGCTGCATCGCGATCTCGGGACGATCGCGGACCCAGCCCTGCAGCGCGGCCTTCGGCAGGCGGGCCAGGCGCGCGTCCGTGACGATGGTCGCGGACGCGGTGCGCGGCCCGGGGTCGAACAGGGAGAGCTCGCCGAACTGGTCGGACGGGCCCATGACGGCGACGAGGTTCTCGCGCCCGTCCGAGGAGCGGCGGCCGAGTTTCACCTTGCCAGCAAGGACGATGTACAGGCTCTCGCCCGGCTCACCCTCGGTGAACAGGGTTTCCCCGCGCGCGGCCTCGATGATCTCGAACTCGTTGGCGAGCGCCTCGACGGCCTCGGGGTCGACGCCCTGGAACAGGCCTGCCCTGCGAAGAATCTCGTCCACGTTCGCTCCTTCTCGCCCGGGCACTGCGAGCCCGATCACAGTCTCGCGGAAGTCTAGGGCAAGCGCGGCGGCCGATGGTCAGGACGTGCGATTGCGGCCCAGGCGCGACAGGCTCAGCCGCTGGCGGAAGCGGGACAGTGCCGAGTCGGTGCCCTCGCGGACGAACGCGTCGAGCTCGTCGTCGTTCGCGTCGTCGAGGAACTGCTCGATCTCCCGCTCGACCGCGACCTTGCTCAGCGGCTTCTCGACCCGCTCCATGAACAGGACGAAGCCCAGCAGGACCAGCGGGAACAGCAGCACCAGGAATCCGAGCATCGTGCTCCCATTGTGCCGCACCCTCGTTGTCCGTAGCTGCTCGTAGGCTGGCGGCGTGCCGTCCGCCCCCGCGCGCTCCCGCAGCGCCGCCCCGGAGACCCGTCTCGCCCTTACCCGCCGCGCCCGCCGGATCAACAAGCTGCTTGCGGACGTGTATCCCGACGCGCACTGCGAGCTGGACTTCACTAACGCGCTCGAGCTCTCGGTCGCCACCATCCTGTCCGCCCAGTGCACCGACAAGCGCGTCAACGAGGTGACGCCCGTCCTGTTCGCGCGCTATCGCACCGCGGCCGACTACGCCGGCGCAGACCGGGCCGAACTCGAGGAGTACATCCGCTCGACCGGCTTCTACCGGAACAAGACCAACTCGATCATGAAGCTGGGCCAGCAGCTGGTCGAGCGCTTTGACGGCGAGGTGCCCCGCGCGCTGAAGGAGTTGGTGACCCTGCCCGGCTTCGGTCGCAAGACGGCCAACGTGGTGCTGGGCAACGCGTTCGGCATCCCCGGCATCACCGTCGACACCCACTTCGGCAGGCTGGCGCGACGCTGGGGGTGGACCGCGGAGACCGACCCGGTGAAGGTCGAGCACGTCGTCAACGAGCTGATCCCGAAGAAGGACTGGACGATCCTGTCGCACCGGGTCATCTGGCACGGACGCCGGATGTGCCACTCGCGCAAGCCGGCCTGCGGCGTCTGCCCGCTGGCGCGGCTGTGCCCGTCCTACGGCGAGGGCCCCACCGATCCGGAGGTCGCCGCCAAGCTGGTCCGCAGCGCCAGCCAGATGATGGCCGGCCGCGAGTGAGCGCTTATCCACCTTGGCTGGCACCGCTCGTCGACGCGGCCCGGGCGGCGCGGGCGGGGGACACGGCGACGTTCCTGCCGCCGGACGACGGGAGCGGCGTCGCGTCCGCTGTACTGATCGCCCTCGCCGAGACCGACGACGGCCCGGGCGTCCTGCTGACCCAGCGCGCACCCGACATGCGACGGCACCCCGGACAGGTCGCCTTCCCCGGCGGTGCGGTCGACCCCGGGGACGCCGATGACGTTGCCGCCGCGCTGCGCGAGGCCGAGGAGGAGGTCGGCCTGGACCCGGCCAGCGTGGAGACGCTGGCCGAGCTGCCGGCCATCTTCATCCCGCCGTCGGGGTTCGTGGTCACCCCGGTGTTGGCCTGGTGGCACACCCCGCACCCGGTCGCGCCGGTCGACAGCGCCGAGGTCGCGCGGTCCGCGGTAGTCCCGATCTCGGCGCTGACCGACCCGGCCAACCGGTTCGGCGTGCAGCACCCGTCCGGCTGGCTGGGCCCCGGCTTCGAGGTCGACGGGCTGTTCGTCTGGGGCTTCACCGCGATGCTGCTCGACCGCCTGCTCACGATGGCCGGCTGGAACCGCCCGTGGGACGAGGGGCGACGCCGGGGCATCCCGGAGCGGGTCATCGGTGGCCCTCGCACCGGGTAGGTCGCGGCTTCACAGCGGGCGCCGGTAACGTCCGGTGCATGCCGGTGTCCCGACGACTGTCCGCCGCCGCGGTCGCCCTCCTTGCCACGTGCGCGATCGCCGGCTGCTCGAACCGGAACTCGTCGGCGAACCGCCAGCCGCACCACGGCTCGGGCACTGCGTCGGTCGTGAACGGCGTCCAGCAGATCACGTTGCACGCGAGCGACTTCCGGTTCGACCCGTCGACCGTCACCGTCCATCCGGGCAAGGTCCGGGTGATCCTGGTGAACGACGGTGGCGGCGCCCCGCACAACTTTCGGATGACCGATTTCCCGGCCGACTTCGTCCCGCTCACGGCGAACGGCCAGAGTTCGCAGGCCACCTTCACCGCGCCGTCGCCGGGCACCTACCAGTTCGTCTGCACCATCCACACCGCGCAGGGCATGACGGGCAAGCTCGTGGTGCTGCCGAGCTGAGCCGATGAACATCCTCGACGTGGTCATCGTCGTCGCTGCCCTGGCGTACGGGGTGGGCGGCTTCCGCAACGGTGCGGTCGTCGGCGCGCTGTCGATGCTCGGCTTCTTCGGCGGCGCCGCGGTGGGCGCGCAGCTCGCCGAGCCGATCGGCTCGCGGGTGGCCGACGGGCGGGCCCAGGTGCCGGTGGCGATCCTGTGCGTGCTGCTGCTGGCGATGATCGGCCAGCTGATCGGGGCCTGGGCGGCCGGGCACATCCGGGCGCGGGTCAGGTCGGAGAAGGGGCGCGCGCTCGACAGCGGCGTCGGGTCGGTGCTTGGCGTGGTCTCGGTGCTGCTGGTGGCCTGGATGGTCGCGGTGCCGCTCGCGTCCTCGCCCTATCCGACGCTGGCGTCAGAGGCCACTCACTCCAAGATCGTGCGCAGCGTGAACGACGTCATGCCGGGCAGCGTCCGCACCCTGTACAGCTCGCTGCGCGGCTTCCTCGACCAGAGCGGCTTCCCGCCCGTCTTCGGCGACCTGCCGAACGGGCCCAGCGTCGCGGTGGCGCCGCCGGACGCCAACCTGTCGCCCGCCGTGCAGGCGCGCGTGGACCGGGCGCACCGCTCCACGTTCAAGATCTACGGCCAGGCGCCGTCGTGCAGCCGGGACATCGAGGGCAGCGGGTTCCTCTACGCGCCGCACCGCGTCATCACCAACGCGCACGTCGTCGCCGGGACCAGCCAGGTGGCGGTGCAGGTCAGCCCGAACCGCAACCTCCCGGCCACCGTCGTGCTGTTCGACCCCAAGCGCGACGTCGCGGTGCTGGACGTGCCGGGGCTCGGTGGGCAGCCGCTGCAGCTCGCGAGCCGGACGGCGGCCAAGGGCGATCCCGCGGTGGTGCTCGGCTACCCGGAGGACGGCCCGTTCAACGTCCGTTCGGCCCGGGTGCGATCGCGATCGACGGTCTCGGGCAGCGACATCTACGGCAACGGCAACGTCGATCGGGAGATCTACTCGCTGCGCGCGATCGTCCGCAGCGGCAACTCCGGCGGGCCGTTGATGGCCACCGACGGGACGATTCTGGGCATGGTCTTCGCCACCGCGCTGGACTCGTCCGATACCGGGTACGCGCTGACGTCGGGCGAGATCGCACCCGATGCGTCGACCGGACGGACCGCGACCCGGCCGAGCGGCACGGGGCGCTGCACTCCCGGCTGATCGATCAGTGGCTGTTGATCGCCCTGGCCGGTACGGCAGACCCAGCCACTGGTCGTCCATTTCGGCGACGGCGTGGTCAGCGGCTCCCAGCACCGCAGCTGCGCACTACGCCTTCGCCCAGCGCAGCAGCTCGCCGCTGATGGACTCCGGTACCTCGTTCTGCGGGAAGTGCCCGACCCCGTCGAGAATCCGGTACTCGTAGGCACCCGTCACGTACTGCCCGGAACCCTGAGCGGTTGCGGGCAGTACGCAGGTATCGAAGTCGCCGTGCAACTGCAGCACCGGCGCGGTGATCGGGGCGCGCAGCGAGATGGCGAAGCGGCGCCCGTCGCTGCGGACCAGCGAGCGGACCAGCCAGCGGAAGTACTCGGACGCGCAGTACCCGACCGGGTGGATCCGCATCGCCTCCGCGTACCGCTCGACGTCGGCGAGGTAGGCCGGCGTGCCGCGCCAGCGAGGACCGGTCCAGGTGTCGAACAGGTGGCGCACCCAACGGCTGTCGCGCGCGAGCAGGCCCTCCGGCCGTCGCGGGATCTGGAACGTGCGCAGCGCGTAGGCCGACGCGCGGCGCTGCTCGGCATCGCGGGCGATCGCCGTGCGCAGGCGAAGCGGGTGGGCGGCGCCGAGGACGACCAGGCCGCGCACCACCTGCGGATGGTTGGCCGCCATCGTCCAGGCGAGCAAGCCGCCCAGATCGTTGCCCACGACCAGCGCGTCGCTCTCGCCGAGCGAGGTGACCAGCGCGGCCATGTCGGCGGCCAGCGTCGGGGCGTCGTAGCCGCGCGGCGGTTTGTCGCTGGCTCCGAACCCGCGCAGGTCGACGGCGACAGCGCGGTAACCGGCGTCGGCGAGATCGACCAGCTGGCGCCGCCAGCTCCACCAGAACTGCGGAAACCCGTGGAGCAGCAGGACGAGCGGACCGGTGCCGATCTCGGCGACGTGCAGGGCGATCCCGTTGGCACGCACCGTCTTGTGCGTCCACGGCCCCTCGACGAGCGCGACCGCGCTGTCTGGCGCACCGGGTAGCGGACCGAAGCCCATCGTCAGGTCAGCTCCGCTTCGTGTTGGCCTTGAGGTACGCGACGGTGTCCCGCCCGGTGTCGATGGTGCGCTTCGGAGCCTTGACCCGCTTGACCTTCCGGACGCCGAGGTAGACCAGCAGGGCGATGAGGACCAGCAGGAAGCCGAACACGATCAGGTACGACGCCCAGCGCCAGATGCCCAGCGCGTTGATGCCCTCGGCGAGCGCGATCAGGCCGAACGTCAGCGAGAAGAACAGCAGCACGCCGGCGGTGATGAAAAAGCCCGCGCCGACTCCTGCGTTCTTCACCGACGACTTCAGCTCGAGCTTGGCCAGCGCGACCTCGCCCTGGATGATCGTCGACACGTTCGCCGAGGCGTCCGAGACGAGCTGCCCGACCGTCGGTTCGCCCTCGCCCGCGGCCCGCGGGGCTCGCGTGGCGGCGTGGCGACCGCTGGCCGCAGCGCCGTCCGGTTGCGGTGTGACGGTCACGATGGCTGCTCCTTCGGTGTGCGGTGACTGCCGATCATTGCAGTTACGGCGCGCCGCCCGCACCTGGTCCCTGCAGGGTCGGTCCCTGCGCGGTCGGTCCTTGCGGGGCGGGTCCTTGCGCGCCGGCCTGCAGCCGGGCGAGCAGGGCGGTCCCGTCGGGCACGCCGAGACCGGTGCAGGCGTCCCAGCCCGGCCCGGCGGAGAAGGAGCCGTTGCTGCCGGAGACGATGTCGCGCAGCCCGGCCACCGGCGAGCCAGCGCTGACTCCGGCGTACAGCTCGGTGTTGAGCAGGCCGAGCGGGCGTCCGGTCGCCTGTACGAGCCGCGCGACGAGGGCCGCCCACAGCGGGGCGACCGCGCTGGTCCCGCCGATGACGAGCCGCGAGCCGTCGACGAGGACCTGGTAGCCGGTGCCGGGGTCGGCGTCGGCGGCGACGTCCGGGACGCCCCGTCCGGAGCCGGGCACGCCCGCGGAGCCCTGCCAGTGCGGCTGCGGGAAGACGTCGCTGACCCCGCCGCCGGTCGCGCCCCCGCCCGAGCCGCCGTTCCACACCGACTCCTCGCTCACCGCGCCGGTTGCCGGGTCGGCGTGCAGCGTGGTGCCGCCGCAGGCCAGCACGTTCGGGCTGGAGGCGGGGAAGTCCGCGTGGTTCTTGCCGTCCGTTGCGCCGTCCGAGCTGCCGTTGTCGCCGGCCGCGGCGGTGACCGTGATGCCGAGCGTCGCGGCGTCGGCGAAGACGCTGTCCATCCCGGTCCGCGCCTGCCCGGTCCACTCGTCCTCGCTCTGGCCCCAGCTGATGCTGATCGCGGCCGGTGTCGGTGTGGCGTGCGCGGCGTCGCTCACCGCGTCCAGGAAGCCGGCGTCGGTGTTCGGCGCGAAGTAGACGTCGATCCCTGCACCGGGGGCCAGCGAGCCGATGACCTCGATGTCCAGCAGCACCTCGCCGTCCGCGCCCTGCGGGTCCTTCCCGGGCTGGTTCTGCGCGCCGTCCACGCTGACCGCGCTGACCCGTGGCGGGGTGATGCCGAGGCCGCCGAAGTAGCTGTCCAGGTCGGACTGCGCGAAGCCGCCGCCGAGCTCGATGATCGCGACCGTCTGGCCCGTCCCGTCCGTGCCCTGGGGGAAGGCGTACACCTGGCCGAGCTGGGGTGGGGTGTAGCTGGTGGCGACGGCGGACGCCTTGGCGATGCGGAACTGCGCGCGGCTCTGCGGGCGGTCGTCCAGGCCCAGGACGGCCAGGACGACGCCGTCGAGTGCGCGCGGAAGCTGCAGTAGGCCGGTGCGGTGCCGGTGCGTGACGTCGCGCCCGTCCGGTCCCCGGCTGGTGACGCGCTCGATGGTGGCGCCGAACGCTGCGCTGGCATCGCCCAGCGTCCCGGTGACGCGGACCCGCCGCGACGGCAGGTCGGTGGACACCACCTGCAGGCCGAGGGCGGTCAGCGCCTGCTCGACGGCGCTCGCGTCCGTCTCGGCGGCACCCAGCTCGCCCGGCGCCCGGTGGCGCAGCAGCAGGACGAGCTCGACCGGCTCCTGCGGGTCGGCCGGGCCTGCGTCGCGCACATCGGCGGCCGGTAGTCGCTCGCTGCCGGCCAGTGGGGTCAGGTCGAGATTCTGCCGGTCTGGGTCCATGCCCTCGGTCTACGCGACCGGGCCCGCGCTGGCAACGATCGGTGTGCACGCCAGCGCAGGGTTTGCACCCGCTGCGCGCGCTCGCGGGATCGCTCCCGCGCCGGTACCGGGTGCAAACCGGGTCCGTAGCCTCTGGGCTGTGCCTGCCGATCCGCTCGCCCCGCTGCTCGACCTGCCCGGCGTGGCGCGCACCGTGGACGCCACGCGTGCGGCCGTCGACGGCCTGCTCACCAACCGGACGCTGCGCCGCCGGTCGGCCGACGTGTCCGCCGAGTCCTCGCTGCGCGGCGCCTGGGCGTCCGCCTGGCTGGCCGGCGCGCCGCTGCCGCTGGACGAGGTGCGCTCGGGTGCTGCGGCGGGCGACCCGGTCGTGCAGGGTGCCCTGCGGGCCCAGGCTGCGATCCCGGCACTGGCCGACACCTGGGCCCACGCCCCTCGGCAGGCGCTGGCCCGGCTGCACGCCCTGGCCGCGGCGGACCTGGTCGCGGACCGCGAGCAGTTGGGGCGCCCGGCGCCCGGCGCGGCCGAGCGGCTCGACACCCTGGCCTCGGTCCTGGACGTCACCACCGCACCGGCCGCCGTCGTTGCCGCGATCGTCCACGGCGAGGTCCTCTCGCTGGACGCCTTCGGGCCCGCGTCCGGGGTCGTGGCGCGCACCGCCGTCCGGTTGACGCTGATCGACCGCGGCCTGGACCCGAAGTCGCTCGTCGTCGTCGAGGCCGGCCATCGTGAACTCGGCCCGGCGTACCCGGCCGCGCTAGAGGCCTACCGCGGCGGGACGTCGGCCGGCGTGGCCGAGTGGATCAACCACTGCGGTGCCGCCATCGTCGCCGGCGTCAGGGAGTCGACCGCGATCTGCGAGGCGATGGCGCGCGCCTGACTCAGCCCGTCCTGCCGCTTGCGTGCCGCCGCCGGGCCAGATGACGACGCCTCCGGGTCACATGACGACGGCGTCGGGGCCACCGTGCGGTCGCCTCGACGCCGTCGGCACGGACGGCCGGGTTACCAAGCGTGCCCTTGCGGATGTCTGGCGCGGGCCGGAGTTAGTTGCGGTCCGCGCCGACTCACCTGTGCGTGGTGGGATCGCCGCGTGGGTGCCCTGTCGTCCGTGCAGAACGGGGGCCGCTGGGGGCTGGACCGCCATCGACGAATCCCCGTCCGTGCCCTGTATTGGACGCCCGCCCCGCCGCCCGCGCAACCCCTCGTCGGCATGTCGGCACGGCCTCGCCGGGGCCGCTCGGAAATAGCGGGTTCTGCACCGCTGGATTCCTCGGATGACCTGCCGATAGCCCATCCCTACTCGGACCGGTCGCGTCTCAGTGCCGGTTGCCGACGCGACGTCGGGGCCGACCGAGCAGTAGGGCCAGGGCGCCGGTCAATACCAGGACCGCGGCCAGGCCGAGCAGCGCGGCCGAGCGCGGCCCGGTGTTCGCGAGCCCCGCTGTGGAC
>JBOGDQ010000053.1:0-2625 GCA_050742975.1 Jatrophihabitantaceae bacterium | reverse complement strand
AACTGGCGAGATGGGCCACGATCAGGCAATGGAGCCGCGCCAAGCGCGAGGAACTGACGGCATGGCTGAGTACCCGCCCAGCCCTGCCTTACAGCGACGACGTCGCATCCAAGTGGGGCGAGATCTCCGCGCACGCCACGCGGCGCTCAGCGTAGGAAAACAGGGGCCTTCACCGGCCACCAACGCAGTTGCCCAACGTTCGGGACGAAGAGGCCGCAGGTTCAAATCGTGTCACCCCGACCCAGCGAATCCGGGCCCCCGTCGTCGGGTCCGGTTCGGCCTGAGTCATTAGCACATCGCCGATCAAGTCTGCTTGTCTGGTTCGGTGATCACAGCCTTATCCCGTCGTCCGATCCGGATCCTTGCCGCTCTCGCCCTGGCCGGTGGCCTTCTCGTCGCCTGCACGCACTCGTCCCCCTCGCCACAGAGCGCGAGCGCGCAGCAGTTCCTCGACGCCGTTGCACGGGGCGACGTCACGGGCGCCGCCACGCTCACCTCGGCTCCCGCGACGGCCGAATCAGCACTGCGCGCCAGCCTCACCGGCCTCGGACCGGGCGCGAAGGGCACGCTGCAGGTCAGCTCCGTCCACACCGACGGGACGACCTCGACCGCGGACTTCACGGCGTCCTGGACGCTCGCCGGAACGAGCACGCCGTGGCGCTACACCGGCCACCTGCCACTGACCCGGACCGGCAAGAGCTGGCGAGTCACCTGGGCACCGGCGGACCTGAACCCGAGCCTCGCGGCCGGCCAGCACCTGCAGGTCCATCGCAGCCAGCCCACGCGGGCCGCCCTGAACGCCAGTGACGGGAAGCCGATCTTCACCAACACTCCCGTAGTGCACGTGGGCATCGAGCCGAAGCTCGTCACCGACCTCGGTGCGCTGGCCCGCACCCTCGCCGCGATACCGCAGTTGCAGTCGACGGCGGCCGAGATCACCACCGCGGTCAAGGGCGCGGCCGGTCCCACCGACTTCGTCCCCGTGATCACCCTGCGCCGTCCGGTGTACGAGCAGATTCGCAACCGGATCCACGACCTCGACGGCACCGTGTTCCAGACCGACACCGAACTGCTGCCCCCCCGCGCGCACTTCGGTGAGCCGCTGCTGGGCAGCGTCGGCCCCGCCACTGCCGACCTGGTCAAGAACTCCAAGGGCCGCATCGCAGACGGCGACCAGACCGGCCTCGGCGGGTTGCAGCAGGCGCTGGACCGACAGCTCGCCGGGACACCGGCGATCACCGTCGTCGCGGCCGGCACCGACGGCACCCCGGTCAAGACGCTCGCCACCGTGTCGCCCTCCAGAGCCGGCACCCCGATCACCCTGACCCTCGATCGCACGACCCAGCGGGCAGCCGAATCCGCACTGTCGGATATCAGGCAGGCGGCCTCGATCGTCGCCGTCCAACGCTCGACCGGACGCATTCTCGCCGACGCGAACAGCGCGGCCGCCACCTACGACCTCGGCCTGGCCGGGGCCCTGCCGGCCGGTTCGACGTTCAAGATTGCTACGTGGGCGGCTGCATTCATGGCCAAGCCCGCACTCACCGCAGCGAGCATCGTGCCCTGCCCGGCCACCACCACCGTCGAAGGGCGGGTGTTCGTGAACGAGAACAAGTTCAGCTACCCGCCCATCCCCGTCAGCGCAGCGTTCGGCTACTCCTGCAACACCAGCGCGATCAACGAGGCGATGGCCCTTCCGGCCGACGCCGTGCGCAAGGCAGCGAGCGCACTCGGTCTCGGCGCCACGTGGTCGCTGCCGGTCAGCTCGTTCTCCGGATCACTACCTCAGCCCGCCGACCAGACCGAGCAGGCCGCCGACGCCATCGGCCAGGGCCGAGTGCAGGTGTCGCCGTTGCTGATGGCGCTGATGGCCGGTGCTGCGACGTCCGGCACACCGGTACGCCCGTCGCTCGTCGCCGGGACACCAATCAGCAAAGCAACGCCACTGCCGCCGTCGCTCACCGCCAAGATGACCGCGCTGATGAAGGCCACCGTCTCGCTGCCCAAGGGAACCGGGCACGCGCTCGCGGACATCCCGGGCGTCGAGGGCAAGACCGGAACTGCCGAGTACGGCAACGACAAACCACCACGCAGCCACACCTGGTTCGCGGGCGTGCGCGGCGATCTCGCCTTCGCCGTCTTCGTCTACGACGGCGCGTCGGACGGAATCAGCGCGGTGCGGATCACGCACGCGTTCCTCGACGGACTGAGCTGAGCGGCCTGCCCATCGGCCTCGACGTCGGCCGGGACAGCGCAGTCGCTTACCGAGCCAGGAGCCATGGCACTGCACTCCGGTCTATCTCACGCCGCTGGTGATTGGTGCTGAGCGGTCAGGTCGGCTTGACGACGGTGGTGATCAGTCCGGTCTCCAGGTCGTAGGCGTATCCGCCGATCTTGAAGTGGTGGATGCTGGATGCCAGCTCGGGGGCAGCCCGGACCCGTCCGACGTCCTCGCGCACGGTCATGGCGGGGTCGAGGACGGCCATGGCGGTTGCGGTGGGCGCAGTCGTTCGAGGCTCGTGAGCGGGCGAGCCGATAACGTGGCGCCTGCCATGTCCGACGTCTCGCAGTCGCGCCCCCGTGCCGGCTTCACCGGCGTGCTGCGGCAACGCGAGTTCGGCCTGC
>JBOGDQ010000052.1:0-2216 GCA_050742975.1 Jatrophihabitantaceae bacterium | reverse complement strand
GTTGATCATGTTGCGGCGCAGCTGCGGTTGCAGCGCGTCGATGAAATTGACGATGCCGACGCTCGGCGCCAGCGTCGACGCGAAGGCAACCGAGGCGTTGCCGAAGGCGATCACCGGCATGTCGACGAGCGAGCGGATCTCCTCGAAGCCGGTGTCCGGGATCGTCGCGATCAAGAACGCGTCGTAGTCCTCCCGCTGTGCCTGCAGTGCGGCCGCGACGAACTGTTCCTTGTGCAGCCCGGCCAGGTAGGCATACCCGATGTGCGTGCCGGGATAGGCCGACGGATAGGTGCCCGGCTTCATGCCGTGGAAGTCGATGGTGGTGTCCGGCAGCGCTCGGGCGCCCAGATGGCGGCGCATCGCCTCGACATATGGGCCGACGTCTTCCAGGACGGTGAAGCTCTGGTGCCAGATCCTGATCACGCCGACGTCACCGCCGCGTCGCTGCTCGCGGCGGCGGACGCTGCGGCCACCCGCCCGCCGATGCGGCCGAACACCGCGCCGCGCAGCACGGATGTCGAGCCGGTGTAGTTGGAGTAGTACAGACCGGTGATCTCGCCGGCCGCGAACAGCCCCGGTATCGCCCGTCCGTCGCGGTCGAGCACGTGCGCGTGTTCGTCGGTGCGCAGGCCGCCGAAGGTGAACACGTTCGCGGTCATGATCGGGTAGGCGTGCAACGGGCCGTTCTCGACCGGGCGGGCCCAGTTGGACTTCGGCGGCGTGAGCCCCTGCGTCGCCAGGCCGTCCGGCGCGCTGTGGTCGAACGTGCCGGGGCGGCAGGCGGCGTTGAAGGCGGTGACGGTGGCCGTCAGCGTCTCGGCCGACACCTCCAGGCCGGCGGCGAGTTCGGCCAGATCGGTGCCGACGATCGGCGGCTGGTCGGTGCGGATCGAGGCGCGGATCTTGGGCACCCGCTGCGCCTCGGCGTCCAGGATCAGGTAGGCGATGCCGCGCGGCTGGGCGTGGATCAGCCGCGTGATCCGCTCGTACCACGCGTCGGCCGGGCCGGGCGCCTCGTCGGTGAACCGCTCCCCGGCGGCGTTGACCAGGATGCCGTACGGGAACGCGAAGATCGCGGCCTCGGCCTGGCCGGAGCGCGGATCGACCGGCTCGGCGTGGAACAACGCGAAGTTGCCGGCCGTGGTGGCGCCGGCCGCGAGCGCCATCTCGATGCCCTCACCCTTGTTGTAGTGCCCGCCGCGGGCGACCGGGCGGCACAGCATGCCCTTGTCGCCGTGGTAGCGGGCGAGCAGTTCGCTGTTGCCCTCGTAGCCGCCGCAGGCGAGCAGCACCCGTCCGCGCAGCGTGAGCGTGCCGGTGGGGCCGACGGTGTGCAGGCCGCGGACCTCGCCGTCCTCGACGAGCAGGTCGCGGGCCGTGGTCTCGTAGCGAAACTCGACGCCGTTGGCGTGCGCAGCCTTGGTGAGCGCCTCGACCAGTGCCAGCCCGCCGCCGATCGGCATCAGCCGGGTCGTGGAGGTGGTCGGGAACGCGGTGGGCAGCGCGTCGAAGCTGACACCGAACCCGCCGATCCAGCGCAGCGTCGGGCCGGCCTGCTCCAGCAGCGTGGACACGTAGCCCTGGTCGACGATGTTCAGCGTGGCGGTAGGTCCGTCCCACTGCGCGCGGTCCGCCAGGGTGCCCACGAGGACGCCAGGATCCGGGTAACCCTGGAAGTCGTCGAGCAGCCGCTCGGCGAGATCGTCGGACGGCTCGTCGATCGACTTCATCCGCAGATACGCCTCGGTGTAACGGGTGTTGCCGCCACTGGCCGCGGCAGTGGCGCGGTCGACCAGCGCGACGCGCGCGCCCCTCTCGCGTGCCGACAGGGCCGCGGACAGGCCGGCGATGCCAGCGCCGACCACCACGACGTCGTAGCTGCTCTCGGTCATATCAGCCTCAGTCATGTCAGGCACCCGTCTGCTCGGCGAGGAAGGTCTCGCTGTCGCTGATCTGCGCGAACAGCGGCAGTGTCTTGGTGATCGCGAACTCGTGCAGTTCGGCGGCGAAGGACGCGCACAGGTCGGCGAGGACGACTACCTGCAGGCCACTGTCGATCGCGTGGCGGGCAGCGGACTCCACCACCAGATTGGTGGCCACGCCGGCAAGCGCGACGCGTGAGACACCGTTGCGAAGCAGCAGTTCCAGCAGCGGCGTGCCGATGAACGGGTCCACGCCGCCCTTTGTCACGATCGGCTCGCTCGGCAGTGGTTCCA
>JBOGDQ010000051.1:0-37686 GCA_050742975.1 Jatrophihabitantaceae bacterium | reverse complement strand
CCGACGGCGTCATCGACCAGCGCGTCGCCGTGCATGATCGGATCCCGCATCGGTAGCGAGAACAGCAGGGCCAGCGCGGGCAGTGCGATCAGCACCGTGAGCGTGAACCGAAGACTGGTGCTGTCCGCGAGCCAGCCGAGCAGCGGGCTGAACAGGCCACCGACGCTGACCGCCAGTCCGACCGTGACGCCGCTGGCGGTACCGATGCGGTTGGGCAGGTAGTCCTGACCGAGCATCACGAACACGCTGAACGGCATGAACAGCGCGACGCCGGTGAGCGCCGCGAACACGAACGCCGCAGGCACGCTCGGAAAGATCACGAGCCCGGCGATCGCCGGAATGGTGAGCGCAAGACCGACCCGGATCGTGGACAGGCGCCCAACCCGATCGGCAAGCCAGCCACCGAGCAGCGTGCCCAGCCCGCCGGCGACGAGCAGTGCTGACAGAGCCGCGCCGCCGACCGCTTTGGACGTGTGCAAGCCGTGAATGAAATAGAGCGCCAAGAACGAGGTGAGGCCGAAGAACACCACCGCCCGCACGATCACCACGCCCGTCAGGTGCAGGAAGGCCGGCCAGTCATCATCGCCGCTCGGCAACAGTGAGCGGCGGCGTGCACCAGCGGGCCCGTCGAGTGTGGAGTTCAACCGCAGCGCCAGGATCACAACCATCACCAGCGCGGGAAGCACCAGCAGCACCGTGCCGTGCAGCCCGACGACCAGCAGCACGGGCGTGGCGATCAATGAGCCCAGCGCGAAGCCGGCGTTGCCGCCGACCGCGAACACGCTCATCGCCCGGTTGCTGTTACCCGCCGCCTGCCGAGCCGCGCGCGCAGCGGACGGATGGAAGGCCGAGATCCCAAGCCCGGAGATCGCGATCACCAGCCAGGTGATCGCGTAGGAGGTGAACAAGCCAGCCGCACCGACCCCGGCTGCGGCAGTCAGGATGCCGGCACCGATCAACCAGCGACGAGGACGGCGGTCGGTCCACCAGCCGAACGCCGGTTGCGCGACCGAGGACAGCAACGTCGCGGCCAGGGTCAGCCCGGACACAGCCGCGTAACTGTAGTTCCGGTCGGCAACGAAGAACGGCAGCAGAGCCGGCACGACACCTTGGTAGGAGTCATCGATGACGTGCGAGACGCTCATCAACGCGACACCGCGCTTGTTCACGAGCGTGATGCGGCTGGGCTCCGGCGGAACGTCAGTCAGACGACCATCACTCAGCGCCACCAAACCTCCGAGCCTGCCACCGGTACCTCGAGCGTAGACGCAGACGAACCCTGCACCGCGCCGGGCCGGGCCGCCGCCAGTGTGGGACCCAGGCGTCGATCGCCGCCGCCCGCCCGGACCGTCGTCAGCCTGCCGTGACTGCGTACAGGAAGCACTGCGGCGCGAGGGTGCGCACATGCACCGTCGCGACGTCGGGTTCGGAGAGCAAGCGCTCGATGATCGGCTCGAGATCGGTCTCGTCGATGACGACGGTGTTGTGGTCGTAGTTCATCGTGTCGTCGGCCCGATAGGTGCGCAGGACGCGCGGACCGCGGGCCAGCTGTTCGGGCAGCCGGCCGGTCGGCAGGTAGCCGTGGCACCGCGCAGCGTGGATGTAGACGGGACCGACCTCCGTCCACACCGAGGGGTGCTCGAACGGCGCGTAGGAGATCAGCGTGATCTGATCACCCGGCTCGGCGTAGCGCAGGCAACAGCGCAGCGGTTCGCCCTGGCCGGTTGCGACTAATGGACGGAGCCTGTTGCCGTGACCGTCTGAGTCGGATACGCGAACCTCGTCGATACGAGCGGGGTCAATAGCCTGGACAAGCAGGTAGGTCACGGTGTTCACGCCTTCGATTGTCGTGCGCGGGATAGGCCCGCGCTGGCGGGCATCGGACGTCGCCGTCCTGGTGTAGCGGTTTCATCGGCTCCTTCGGCTGCAGGGCGGGGATCTGCTCTGGCCGGTGACGTCGCGGCTGCCGCGTCTGTGAGGTCGCTGGTTCTTCGCTCCCGCCTGATCGCACGCAAGCGGATCCGCCTACGGTTACAAGCCGGCCGCCCGGCGAGCTGCGATGACCACGGGATTGCTCGGCAGGTCGGCCCAGACGATCTCGAAGTAGTTGCCCTCGGGGTCGCACAGGTAGGCCGAGCGACCGGTGAAGAACTCCGCGTCGACAGGTTCCTTCGTCACTCGAGCGCCGGCCGCGCGCAGGTGCTCGGTGAGCCGGTCGACCTCGTCGGCGCCGTCGACCTGCACGCCGATGGTGAAACGGATGCCGCCGGTGCTCGACTCGGGCTCGGCGTTCCCGTCGAGGGCGAGCTTGGCGAGGGGGAACAGGGCCAGCAGGATGCCCCGCAGTTCGAAGACCGCGAACTCGCCGTCGTCCATCACCGGCGGCCAGCCCACCCGCCGGTAGAAGTCGCGAAGGGCACCGAAGTCGCGGGCGCCGAGAGTGATCAAGTTGGCGAGCGGGAGTTGGTCGGTCACGCCTCCACTATCCGTCCGTGCGCCGACAACGGGCGCCCGCGTCGACGGGCGTCGAAAGTGGTTCGGCTTGTAGAACGGTCGATGCGTGTCTCAGAAGGTGGTGTGGCCAGGGTCCAGCGACCCAGCAGCGAAGGTGTCCGTGCGGTTCAGCTGTCGTGGGGCGCCCAGTTCTCGCCGTCCCACCATCGCATGCCTTGCCCGGCCGGGTTCGGGTAATAGCCTGGCGCCGGTCCCCGACTGGCGGGTTCTGGCGATGGCGATGGCGAGGCAGGGTAGCGCCTGGGGCGAGCCCGGCGCGAAGGCGTAGCCGCCGGACGGGGGCGGTGACCAGCCTGACCGTAGGCCGGGGCACTGAGCTGCGGGTACATGGCCAGCGCACGAGTTCGCCGAACCAATTTGGGCCGAGTCGCGAGGTAGCACGGTAGCGCCACGATCCAGAGCAGCAGACAGGCGAAGAACCATGCCGCGGGTCCCATGTCCAGCATGCCGCCACCAATGGCGCCACGCTTGGCGCCCAGACGGCTGGCGTCGACCGCGACGCAAATCGCTGTCCCGAGAACGACAAGATACAGCCACGCTTGCATCGGCACTCTCCTTAATCGAGCCACCGGTATGCGGCACGCAGCCTTCTGTATCGGCAGGACCCGCGACGATTTGAGCCCACAGCGTCGAATTCGATCAAGGGCAGCCCAGACCATGCTTGCGAGCGCATCGGGCACCACGAGCCCGGTCACCTCGCCGCTGTGCTTGTCGACCAGGCGCGGACCGTTTGGCGACCGGTCCCTCTTCGCGCTGGCCGCCGCTGGTGTCGAGGACTACCAGCAAATACGACGCCACGTCCTCGCGCGCTCGCCTGCGGTCGACGCGACGATGCGCGGAGTCCAGGGTTGCTTCGACGGCCGCGATGGCCTCGTCCAGGCTCATGTGGGCAGCGTTCCGTTGGGTCGTCGAGCCGCAGCTCCGGTCGCGCGGGCGAGCATGGAGACATGATCTGGGGTGGCGACGCCGGCCTGGGAATCGGGTCGACGCGTCGTTGCCAGGACGCAGCGGCGTCTTCGCGAGCCGCCGGTCAGATCCCACGGACGTTGCCGGCGCCGATAGCAATATCGCGATCCCCGCTAGCGTGGTGGTGCCGAAGGGATGACCCGTGCAGTCGTGGGTGGTGGATGAGTGCGCGCCGATCGACGCGCATCCGATCCGTCGTGTCGATCGGGACGAACCACAACCAGGCCCGGGTCAGGTCAGGCTGCGCGTGACGTGCTGCGGCGTATGCCGCACCGATCTGCACCTGGCCGAAGGTGATCTCGCTCCGAAACACAGGCGGGTCGCGCTGGGCCACGAGGTGGTCGGCACGGTGGACGCCATCGGCACCGACGCGCGGCGCTTCGCGATCGGTGACCGGGTCGGCGTGCCGTGGCTGGCCAGCACGGACGGCACCTGCCGGTTCTGTCGCCGGGGCGAGGAGAACCTCTGCCTGTCGCCGCGGTTCACCGGCTGGGACGTCGACGGCGGCTACGCCGACAGCGCACTGGTGGACGAGGCCTTCGCTTACCGGCTCCCGGACGGCGTGGACGACGAGCACGCCGCTCCCCTGCTCTGCGCCGGAATCGTCGGCTACCGCGCCCTGCTCAGCGCCGCCGTTGCGCCCAGCGGCAGCCTCGGGATCTACGGGTTCGGGGCCAGCGCCCATCTCACCGCCCAGCTCGCGCTGCACCAGGGGCTGCGCGTACACGTCATGACCCGCGGCGACGGAAACCGCAGCCTGGCCGACCGGCTCGGCGTCGATTCGGTCGGAGGCGCGGCCGACCCACCACCGGAGCCCCTCGATGGCGCGATCCTGTTCGCGCCCGCGGGCGAACTCGTGCCGGTCGCGCTGCGCGGCCTCGATCGTGGCGGCACGCTGGCCGTGGCCGGCATCTGGCTCTCGGACATCCCGGCGATCCACTACCCCGACGAGCTGTTCCAGGAGCGCCGGCTGCGCAGCGTCACGGCGAACACGCGGCACGACGGGGAGCAATTCCTGGCCCTCGCCGAGCGATTCGGCATTCGGGCCACCACGGTCGGGTACCCGATGTCCGATGCACCGCGCGCGCTCGCCGATCTCGCGCACGGCCGGTTCAGTGGCGCCGCGGTCCTGCACAACTGACCAGGTCATCACCGGACGGGCCATGATGAGGCGACGACAGGAGGCCGGCCATGGCAACGGTGAGCATCCGCTACATCGTGGACGACGTCGATGCGGCGATCGCGTTCTACTGCGGTCGCCTGGGCTTCGACGAACAGCTGCACCCGGCACCGACCTTCGCCATGTTGACGCGCGGCGATCTGCGTCTTGTGCTGAGCTCGCCGGGCGGCGGTCCTGGCGGCGGCCAGGCGATGCCCGATGGCACCGTGCCTGAGCCCGGCGGATGGAACCGCTTCTCCATCGAGGTCGACGACCTGACGCGCACGGTCACCGAGCTGCGCGCGGACGGAGTGCACTTCCGCAACGACGTCGTCGACGGGGTCGGTGGCAAGCAGGTCATCGTCGATGATCCGTCGGGGAATCCGGTCGAGCTGTTCGAGCCGATCCGCGCCGAAGCCAGGCTCGAGGACCCCGGTGAGGGCAGCTACCAGGTCCGTCCGATCGGCTGGGTGGAGTCCGAACTCACGGACGTCGCCGACGCGCCGAACCAGGGACCGGAGGGCGCCCCGGATGCCTGGCTGGCGATCAACCCCGAGGTGCGCGAAGGCATCCGCGATCTCTCGGTGGGTTCGGAGATCCTCGTCCTGACCTGGCTGCACCGTTCCCGACGGGACGAGTTGGCCACCCATCCCGGCGACGACCCGACCGGCCCGGAGCTGGGCGTGTTCAGCACCCGGTCACCGGCCCGGCCGAACCCGGTGGGGCTGCACCGTGTCTCGGTTCTGGCCGTCGAACCCGGCAGGGTGCACGTCCGGCCCCTCGAAGCGATAGACGGGACGCCGCTGCTCGACCTCAAGCCCGTCATCCGGACGGACGAGGGGTGAGCGCGGCCCGATCGAGGACATGACGGGCGAACCTGTTCGACAGCTCAGTCGTGGGCGATTGCGCGAATCGCCGCGACCGTGCGCTCGCAGTTGCGGCCGTCGCGAAGCGGGAACGCCCGCTGCATCCGGGCGGTGTACTCCGCGTTCGCCCCGCCGTCGCGGGCGATCCGCGCCAGCGCGTCGACGGTTTCATCGGCCGTCGACGCGATCGGCCCGAAGCCCTGCCGCTCGTAGCTCCAGTCGCCGCGCTGGTAGAGGCGCCCGTCGTAAAACGCGTCGCGGTCGAACTGGTGGTACACGACCGGCCGGCCGAGGAACGCCGCCTCCATCGCCAGCGACGAGTAGTCGGTGACGAGTGCCGCCGCGCCGGCCAGCAGCGGCTGCACATCCCCGCGTCCGAACCGGTGCGTCGCGATGTGCGGCGGCAGCGGGCTCGTGTCGAGATAGTCCGACATGTTCGGGTGCGGCACGAAGGTGAGCTGCCAGCCCTGGCCCTCGCACAGCACACGCAGCCGATCGGACTCGAGCAGTTCGAGCCAGGCCTGCGCGTAGGGCGAGTGCCAGAAATCCACCAGCGGCCGCCGCTGATTGCCCAGCTCCTGCGCCCCGAGCAGTTCGCGGCGCCAGGTCGGCATGACGACGAGCCGGGTGCGCTCGGCCCGCTCGGCGAGCCGCAGCAGCCGGTCGTGCCGCGCCAGGCCGACCATCCTCGTCTCCAGATCCGTGAACACGTACGGTGTCGCCTCGCCGACGATCGAGCGCTGCTCGTCCGGTGTCGACGTGACGAACAGGTCCACCGCCTTGCGGTTCAGCCAGCGCGACAGGTCGTGCAGGATCACGCCGTGCTGCAGGAACGTGAAGCGCCAGCGCGGTTGCCCGAGCACATGCTTGTAGAACGGCTTGACCACGTAGTCGTCGATCTGCGAGGACACCAGGTGCGCACAGTGCAGCAACGCGACGAAGTACTCGTCCGAACCGAACGCGAGGAGCCGGAACCCGTCCGTCGCCAGCCGCTCCCAGTCCGCGCTGTCGCGGGCCAGGACGAACCAGGCGTTGACGTCCGGCTCGGCGGCGCGCAGGTACCGGTAGAGGTGCTCGGCGTTGTCGCCCGCCGCGGTGTCGCGGTCGATGAGCAGCCACGCATCGCGGTACCGCTCACCGGCTGCTGAAGTCCGCGCCCGCAGGCGGATCCGCAGGTCCCCAGCGACCCGGCCGGCTATGCCCGAGTTCTCGCGGACGATCCGGCGGTAGCGGGCGATGCGACCCGGTCCGGCCGAGGCAGGCACCGGTACCTCGTCGCCGCCGAGCGCCAACCCGGCGCCGGCCGGGGCCCAGAGGATGCGCTCGCCGATCAGCGCCCGGCCCAGCGTCTCGATCCGGCGCGTCTTGCGGTGCGGCGCGTGCACCGCCACGCCGTCGACGGTGAGCTGCTCGCCCGGCGGGTCGCCCGCGAACAGGTAGCTGTGCCGCACCAGGCCGCGACCGGCATCGATCCGCCGACCCGGCAACGTGTGCCCGCGCCGGTGCTGCGCCCCGTACAGCAGCGCGAACCGCATCTCGGCAGTCAGCCCAGCGGCGGCGCGAGCGAGCACGGTGTCGTCGTCGACGTAGCGCAGCACCGCTGTCAGGCCGTCGTGGAAGGCGTCGACGAGCGGGACCGGCAGCGAGGCGGTGACGGTGAACAGCTGCCCGTTCTCGTGCAGGTACGCGCCGAGCCGGCTCACCGCAGCCTGCTGCAGCCAGCGGGGAACGGGCCCGAACGCGGCGGCCCGCGCGAGCAGCGCGGCGTACCGGTCAGGGACGATCGTGTAGCGGGTGGACGCGCGCCAGTCGGCCGGCTCCGGACGGTGATCGCGGAGGCCGGCGAGCACGATGGTCTGCGCCTTAGAGACGCTAAGCAGGTACTCCGCGGCGAGCAGCGGCACGGCGAGATCGTGGTCGACGTCCGGGTCGAGGAACAGGCCGTACTCGCGCAGCAGTTCGGCGCGAAATGCGAACACCGGGTCGTCGACCGTCAGCGCGGACGGCTCCCGCTCGACGTCCACCTCGCGGATCCGGCCGAGGTTCGCGCCGGCCACCACGAGGACGACCGGGCGGCGGCAGGCGGTCTCGATCCGCGCCAGATCACCGGAGGACGGCGCCCCGTCCGGTCCGACGAACACGACCCACCCGTCGGCCGCCGGAAGCGACTCCCCGGACGCGACGAGCGCGAGGCGGCCGGCGTCCATCAGGGCGTCCCCGCCCGCCGCAGCGCCCGCTTGCCGAGGTTGGCGAGCTGGGCCACGCGAAACAGGCGGTAGCTGTCGTGTTCGATCAGCCATAGCTTCACCCTGGCCAGGCGGCCGACCGCCGGCACGTAGCCGGCCGGCCGGTGCCGGCGGAACGAGGCCGACGCGGCGTGGAAGAACTCGCGCCGGTGGCCCGGTGGCACCCGGCCCGGCGCGTCTAGCACGCCGGGGACGTGGCGGCTGATCCGGTCGACCAGCCGCAGCCGCCACGGCTCGAGCTCCGGGTGCTGGTCGATGTACGCGAACACCAGGTCGTACTGGGCGAACAGCTCCAGGTGCCGGTTCCCGGACGAGCTCAGGATGTTTCCGCTGCCGTGCTGCCGGTACAGGTAGCACACCCGATCGAGCGTGACGAGCGGATCGGCGGTCATCAGTACCGGATACGTCCACGGGATGTCCTCGTAGAACCCGGTCGGGAAGCCGAAGCCGTGCGCGCCGATGAACTCGCGGCGGTACGCCTTGTTCCACGCGGACGGGAAGATCTCGAGCAGGTCCGGGCGGGCCTCGGCTCGCAGCGCGGCCTCCGGCACCAAGGCGGACGAGCGCGGGTCCGGCACCGCGGAGCCGTCGGGGTAGGTCCGCGCGAAGGCGAACATCACCACGTCCGGCACGTCGGTCCGGGCGCTCCGGTCGGCCAGCGCCTGCAGCGTGCCGTCGGCCAGCCGGTCGTCGGAGTCGACGAACATCAGGTACGTGCCGCGCGCGCGGTCCATGCCGGCGTTGCGCGCCATACCGAGGCCGGTGTTCGCGGGCAGGTGGGTCACTGCGATCCGTGCATCGCGCTGCGCGTACGCGTCGAGCAGCGCCGAACTGCCGTCGGTCGAGGCGTCGTCGATCGCGATGATCTCGAAGTCGCCGCACGACTGGCTCAGGATCGAGTCGAGGCACTCGGCCAGGTGAGCGGCCACGTTGTACACCGGGACGACGATGCTGAACGCCGGAGCGGGCACGTCGCCGCCGTCGCGCGCCTCGCCCACCAGACCTCCAACACCTCGCCGCCGCGATGGCGACGCAAACCGGCGGCTTCGTGCACGCCGTGGAGCCCCGCAGTCTAGTGGCAGTCCGGCAGCTCGATATCGGCATCGGAGTGCCCGACCCGCACGTAGCGCGTCGAGTTAGGCGCGGACAGGTTGTATCAGCACCGGACCGCGCGGACTCTCGAACTGCTGACGGTCCAGCCGACGGCCGCCGGCCCACCCTCCTGGAGTTGCGCCATGCCCGGTCACTTCACGCACATCTACACGGCCCGCCGAGTCGCTGATCTGCTCGCCAGCGGGAAGTTCACCGACTGGCCCGATCTGGGCGAGGGCACCGAGGCTGTCGCGCACTACGACGCCAAGACCTGCGGCGAGCTGATGCAGACCTGGGAGAAGTTCACGGCGGTCGGCGCGATCGGTCCGGACCTGTTCTTCTTCTCGCAGGACTGGAGCAACGACGTCCTGGGCCCGATCTCCGACGACATCATGCTGGCGCTCGCCGTCTACTACTACTTCGACGCGGCCAAGGAGGACGACTGGGCCCCGATCCTCGCCATCCTCCAGGACGTCAACTCCACGCTGGCCGGCATCATCCGCCTGCTGATCAAGCTGCAGAAGATCTGGAACGACTTCGTCGCGGTGTGGGACAAGACGATCGGGCCGATCGTCGACGTCGTCTCGCAGATCGCGGACGACCTCACGGGCGGCGTGCTCAGCGAGTTCGGCACGGCACTGCAGGAGATCCTCGACGCGCTGGAGACGCTGGGCGTCCAGGAGCTGTCCACCTTCAAGGACATCTGGGGCGCGATGAACACGGTGGTCGCGAAGGGCTGGTCGGAGAACGACTTCCTGTGGAGCGACATGAGCCACTACCGGCGGACGTCCGCGATCTGCCAGGCCCTTGTCCATCAGGCCGAACTCCTGCTCGACGGCACCGACGGTGCGCAGGACCGGCACGATCAGTTCCTGGCGTTCGCACTCGGCTACATCACGCACATCGGCACCGACACCATTGCGCACTCGTTCGTGAACGAGCAGTGCGGCGGCCCGTACCGCGACCACCCCACCCGGCATCACCTGATCGAGAACCACATCGACGCCTGGAACTACAGCCAGACCGCGCCCGGTGGCACCATCCCGCCCGACCCGTGGGGCAAGACCGACGACTATCCCGAGGTGTCCTCGTCGGCGCTGTGGTTCGCGGTGCAGCTCACTCCTGACTGCCCGCGCGGCAAGCAGCGGCCGTCACCGCTGTCCGACGATCCCGACACCCGCAAGGCGCAGCTGGACGTCGACGGTGAGATGCCGGCCTGGATGGCCAACGCGATCGTCGCGGCGATGATCGAGACGTTCGCCGATCACCCGCACCCGCAGATCTACCAGGGCGAGGCGTTCCAGCAGCAGATCGACCAGGGCAAGCTCACCTCGACGGTCAAGGCGGTCACCGGGCACGGCCTCGACAAGCCGTTCCAGGAGCTGTTGGACGGGATCGCCCCGCCGCCGCCGTTCCCGGTACCGAAGGGCTTTCCCCTGCCGTGGGAGATCGGCGCGGCGTACCGGTTGATGATCACGCTGTACAAGCTCAACTTCAACGGTGGCTGGGAGCTGCCCAAGCCCCGCGTGCCGGACGTCGTCATCGTCCCGCCGCTATCGGACTTCACCAACCTGTTCCAGCCACCGGACTTCTCCGGCATCAACAGCGACAACCCGATCGAGGACGTGTGCGACGTGTTCATCGCACTCGTGCAGTGGATAGTCAAGGAGATCGCTGCGACGATCAAGCTGATCGGTGACCTGATCAAGGCAGGCCTGAGCCCGTGGACGTACGGGATTCGCGAGGGCCTGTACGAGATCGCCATGAAGTTCTGGGACATAGCGACCAAGACACATGACGTGCTCGCCCACACCGGCCTGCTGATGCCGCACGCCGAGCAGCGCTACCCGGACAACGGCGAGCTGATGTGGCCCAACGAGATCGACCTGCCGCTGATCACCCTCGGCGCGACCGTCGACGGCGCGTTCCAGCAGGCCCTAGCCGACGCGATCGACCCGTTCGGAAACCTCGACCGCAACGAGGACGTGGTGGTGACGCACTCGGTCCGCGACCCGAACTACCCCTACTACCCGGTGCTGCAGTTCCACTCCGACGACACCGCGACACACCACCATCCGCCGGACGACTGGGAGTTTCACCGGCCGTGGGCCTACCCGTCGACCAGCGAGTTCGAGGACGGCGGTCACAACACCGAGGTGCCGACGCAGACCGAGACCTACGACCCGAGCAAGCGGGATCCGAACGACCTGATCGATCCGAACGACCCCAACGACCCGACCGGTCCGGCCGGCCCGCACAAGCCGATGCGCCCCGGCCCGTACCCCGAAGGCACCACGCCGGACGAGGTGTTCTTCCGCATCGACGCCGGGCACAACGTGGAAGGTCGTCAGGAGTACGAGGCGGCGCAGACCCCGTGGCGGACCGATCAGCTCAACGAGCAGTTCATCGGCAAGGCCCGGGCCCGCGTCAGCCCGCTGGGCGATCCGGTGCCGTTCTCGGCCTACCTGATCGGGCAGCTCGCCAACCCGACCGGTTACGCGACCCAGTTCAACCTGGATGCCGACCGCGCCTACGCCTACCTGACGTGGGACTGGATCCGCGGCAATCAGAGCGGCAAGACCACCATGGGGTTCCCGTATGACCTGCCGGTCGTGCCGCCGTGGGAGGCCGACGGGTGGAATCCGAACGATGCCATACAACTGCACTACGTCGACCCGCCGCTCTCGCCCGTGATCATCGAGCGGCGCGACGGCACGGACGAGACGGACGTCCCAGGAGGTGCGTCATGACCGAGGGCTGGGGGTGGCGCTCGAGCGTGCAGGCGGCCGGGCTGATCGGCCGCGACTGCTCCGGTCGGGGCACTGGTGGCGGCGGCAATGGCAACGGTGACGGCAACGGTGGCGGTGGCTACGGCGGTGGCGGAACCGAGCGCTGCGGGTGCACCCATCACGATCACGGCGAACACCACTGCTCATGCCACCGCGAACAGCACTGCGACCACCACTGCTCATGCCACTGCGACCAGCACTGCGACCACCACTGCGACCACCCCCGGGACGACCACGGCTGTGGCTGTGCCGGCTGCGGGCACCGGACCGGCGGCGAGGGCACCGACAAGGGCCGTGGGAAGGGGACGGACAGCGGGGCAACCGGCGGTACCTCGATCGGCTGGAAGAACCCGAATCGGCCGGGACGGCACTGCGGCACGTCGACCGGCATCGTCCCGGGCGGACAGCTCGATCCGTGCGACTTCGGCACCCCGCCCTGGAACGTGTGGCCGGGCAACCGCGGCGATCTCTACCTGCCGTTCCTGTTCCTGCGCGCGAACGCCGGAGACCTCGGTGCGCGCCCGGTGGTCGGCCCGTTCTGGGAGAGCCCGGACGTCCTGTTGCTGGCCGGCGCCGATCCCGCGGTCGCGCCGGCCGTCCCGGCAGAACTCGGGCAGACCGCGCTCGCCGGCCAGCCGAACACGCTGTATGCCCACGTCTGGAACTTCGGCATCGCCCAGGCGCCCAACGTCGTCGTGGAGTTCTACTGGTGCGACCCGTCACTCGGCATCGGCCCGTCCGGTGCGCACCTGATCGGGACGTCCTCGGTCGCCCTCGGCGCGCGCGGCAGCGCACGCTCGCACGCGGTGGTCAAGTGCCCGACAGCCTGGTTCCCGACCTTCGTCAACGGCGGCCACGAGTGCCTGCTCGTGCGGGTGTGGGACGAGACGAGCGACGGTCTGGGCACACCGCCGTGGGACGCCGCACTCAACCGGCACATCGGGCAGCGCAATATCCACGTGGTCGCGTCCGGCGCGGGCATGCATGCGATGACCCGGCGTACCGGCGGCCCGTTGCTGCTTCCCGTCCCGCTCACCCTCAAGGTCGGTCCGCTCTACGGCGAGCGGGCCGAGGTGAGCGTGGCGCGGGCGGCACCGCACGAGATGCCGTGGCTGCAGCTGCGGACCGGCGCCCGCGGCCAGTTCCCGGCGCAGGCTCCGGCCACGGGAGACGTGCTGCTGTCCGCACCCACCACCATCGGCGGCGGACCGTCGACGGGCGCACCTCCGGCGACCGGGCACCAGGTCGTCGGCGACGACCAGCAGATCGCGTTCACGACCGGCGACACCGCGCCGGCGCCGGGCGAGGCGCACGTCTACCGCGTCACGGCGAGCCAGCAGGGCCAGGTGTTCGGCGGCTACACCGTGGTGCTGCTGGGCTGACCGTGCAGCAGTTGTGCACCGGCCGTCGAGCACACCGCACCGTCCGCCTGGACGATCAGCGCGTCGAGGCCGGGCAGGCCGGACAGCCACCCGAAGGCACCGGCCCCCATCGCGAACGCTGCGGTGGCGTACGCGTCGACCACGGACAGGCGGCGACCGATCACGCTCACGCTGAGCAGGCCGGTGGGCAGTGATCGGTCGTGCGGATCGACGATGTGGCTACCGCGCTCGGCCGAACCCGACGTCGCGACCGCAATGCCCGCACCGATCGCCACGCCGACGAGCTGATCGCGGTTCCTCGGATCGGCGATCCCGATGCGCCACGGTTGGTCGGAGCCGGCGGATCCGGCGCACTGCACGTCACCCCCGCCGTTGACACAGTGATTGCGAGAGCCGGCCGCGATGAGCAGTTCGCTCGCCTGCTCGATCGTCCAGCCCTTCACGTAGCCGGACGGATCGAGGGCTCCGGACGCGTACGCGCTGAAGTACCCGTCGGTCTCCGCCTCGAGCTCCGCACAACGGCGCAGCACCTCGCGGACCTCCGGGGCGCAATCGGTGACGGCCAACTCGCCGCGGCCCAGCCTGCTGATCTGGCTGTCCGGCCGGTAGGTCGAGAACGTTTCGTCGACGCGGTGCAGCCAGTCGACCACCTCGCCGAGCGCAGCACTGTCCACGCCCGGCAGGCGGACGTCGATCGAGAACGCGGTGCCCATGCAGAACTCGACGTGCCGCAGCGGCACCGCCGACGCCCTACTCATCAGAACCCGGGATCATCAGTACCCGGCCCGGTCGAGCGCGCTCTGCAGGGACTGCTCGTAACCCTGGCTGGTGTAGCTCGCTCCGGACACCCCGTCGATCCGCGCGGACTGGGCGGTGAGCGTCTCCTGCAGCAGGATCGGCGCAGCCTGCGAGTTGATCTGCTGTGAGCGCCCGTCGAAGGCGGTGAGCTGGACGAAGGATACGTCGGTGATCTTGCGCGCGGCGACCGACACCTTCACCTGGACCACGCCGTAGCGCGTGTCGACGGCGGTGCCGACGTAGCTCGTCGACATCCCGGCCTTCGACGGGTTCGGCGGGGCGCTGGTCCGGGCCGGAGCCGAGGTCGTCGGACCCGACCCACCGGTGAGCGCCGCCGACGGCAGCCCGCCGGCCGGGGTGGCCAGCGGATGACCCTGCGTCTTGAAGCTGAGCAGGGCGACGACGCCGGCGACGGTGCCGAGGATCGAGAGCAGGATGCGTTTCATCGCGATGCCTTCAGAACGTGAACGATTCGTGGTGGATGTTGCGGGCCGGAACGCGTGCCGTGCGCAGCGACGTCCGCAGCTGGTCAGCCATCGCGTCCGGTCCGCAGATGAACACGTCGCGCTGGCGCAGGTCAGGGACCAGCCGCTGCAGGGTGTCCGGTGCGAGCCAGCGGTCGCGACCGGAGCGTCGCGACCCGACGAGATAGTGCACCCGCGCCCCGCGGCGCAGCGCGACCTCATCCAGCTCGCGGCTGAGGAACAGATCGGCCGGGCTGCTCGCACGGTAGATCAGCGTCACGTCACCCGGCGCCCCCGGCAGCGTCTCGAACAGCGTCCGGAGCGGCGTTATCCCGGAGCCGGCGCCGATCAGCAGTACCCGCGACTGTCGTCGTCGCGCTGCCGTGAATGCGCCGTACGGACCTTCGGCCAGCACCGGCGTGTGTGGACGCAACGAGCGCAACGCGGCGCTGTGGCCGCCACTCACCTTGACGGTGATGCGCAGCAGATCGGCGCGGGGCGGCGCGGACAGGGAGTACGGGTTGGCCGCCCACCACAGCTCGCGGGTCAGGAACCGCCAGCGGAAGAACTGCCCAGGTTCGGTACCGAGTTCGTCGAGGTGCCGGCCGCCGATATAGACGGACACCACGTCGCGGCACTCCGGCCGGACCTCGAGCACCCGCATGCGGTGCCGGAACGCGGCGCGGATCGGCGTCAGGAACCGGTACCAGAGCAGCGCCGCGCCGACGATCACGTACAGCGCCGACCAGAGCCACCGGGCCGGCGGATCGACGAAATCCGCGCCCGTCGCGAACTGATGGCTGAACGCCAGCGCGATCGCGAGGTACGTGTAGAGGTGGACGAAGTGCCACGTCTCGTAACTCAGCCGTCGCCGAGCGGCCCGCGCCGACACGATCCCTATCGCGACGAGCAACAGCACGCCGACGGTCGCCATCAGCACATCGGGATAGGTGCTCACTAGGGTCGCGGTCTCGCTCGCCACGTTCGTGTGGGCGGTGACCGCGTACCCCCAGATGATCAGCAACGTGTGCGCCACCGACAGGCTCACGGTGTACCGGCCACCCATCGCGTGCCAGCGGGTCAGCCGATCGGTACCCACTCCGCGCTCGACCACCGGCACCCGGGCCATCAACGCGAGCAGGACGACGACGGCGTACCCGGCCAGCAGGCCCGTGATCCGGCCCGCGTTCGTCAGCCAGTTGCCCAGGCCGTAGACGTAGACCGTGTCCTGCCACCAGAGCAGCAGCACAGCGAGAGCGCCCGCCCCGATCAGGGCGAGCGCAGCCTCCGGCGCGAGCGACACCGGGCTCGGTGCCGGCTGCCGCGCGCGGGGCGGCATCGTCACGGTGCTCACGGGCGCCTCTCCGTTCGTCCACCCAAGCGTCCATGCCGACGCTCTGCGCCGGATCTGAAACTCCTGTGCTGCAGCAATGCAGAAGTGATTCAGAACAAGCTCAGAGCAACCGATGCGCCACTGACACTCATGCTGGTGCGGTGACCCCAACTCGCAAGGCACTGACCCGCGCGGACGGCTCGCCGCTTCGCGCGCTGGTCGTCGACGACGAGGCGAACCTGGCCGACGTGCTGGTCAACATGCTCATCTTCGAGGGGTGGACGGCCCGCCCGGCCAACGACGCCGCGAGCGCGGTCGAGATCGCGGCCGAGTTCGCACCGGACGTCGTGGTCCTCGACGTCATGCTCCCGGACCGCGACGGGTTCGACGTCCTGCGCAGCTTGCGCGCCGCCAACCCCGGGCTGTGCGTCCTGTTCCTCACCGCGCGCGACTCGGTCGAGGACCGCATCGCGGGAATCACCGCCGGTGCCGACGACTACGTGACCAAGCCGTTCAGCATGGAGGAGGTGCTCGCGCGGCTGCGCGGCCTGGTGCGGCGAGCCGGCCTGGCCCGGTCGGCCGGCACCGCATCCATCGTGGTCGGCGACCTGGCGATGGACGAGGACGCCCGCGAAGTCATGCGCGGCGGCGAGGTGATCGAGCTGACGGCCACGGAGTTCGAACTGCTCCGCTACCTGATGTCCAATCCGCGCCGGGTGCTGTCCAAGGGGCAGATCCTGGACCGGGTGTGGAGCTACGACTTCGGCGGCCAGGCCCACGTCGTCGAGCTGTACATCAGCTACCTGCGCAAGAAGATCGACCGCGGCCGCGAACCAATGATCCACACCGTCCGGAGCATCGGCTACGTCCTCAAGCCGGTTCGGTGAAACTCGTCAGCCGGTTCGCCGTCGTCGTGCACACGATGACGTTGCGGCGCCGCCTGGTGATCGCCCTGCTCGCGCTGATGGCGGTCGGCTTCGCGCTGGTTGCCGCCGCGACCGCGGTCGCCCTGCACCGGTTCCTGCTCAGCCGCCTGGATCAGGAGTTGCTGGCGGCAGGCGACCGGTACTCGATCAGCCTCGAGCACCCCGGCGACGGCGACGCCGACAATCGCGTCCAGTTCGGAACGGTTACCGGCCAGTCGACGGGGACGCTCGGCGCCCGGACGGTCAACGGCACGGTTACGGCCGCGCAGGTGGTGGGCCGGTCCACCCCGCTGGGGAGCGAGGCGCGCGCGGCCCTCGCCCGGGTGAGCGTCTCCAGCCGGCCGCACGAGATCCACCTGTCGGACGTCGGCGACTACCGGATCATCGCGGTGCGTGGTGACGACGGCGACGTGTTGATCACCGGCCTGCCGCTGGAGCCGGTCGACGACACCATCCACAGCCTGCTCGGCATCGAAGCCGTGGTCTTCGCCGCGGTGCTCGTGCTCGTCGGCGTTGGTGGTGCGCTGTTCGTGCGGCTGACGCTGCTCCCGCTCAACCGGCTCGCCGACACCGCGCTGCGGGTGTCGGACCTGCCGCTGTCCTCCGGCGCCGTCTCGCTGCCCGAGCGGGCTGCGGAGGCACCGCCCGGGACCGAGGCCGGCACTGTGTCCGCGGCCTTCAACCACATGCTCGAGCACGTCGAGTCTGCGCTGCACGAGCGGCAGGCGAGCGAGGAACGGTTGCGTCGATTCATCGCCGACGCCAGCCACGAGTTGCGGACCCCGGTCGCGGTCGTGCGCAGTCACGCTGAGTACGCGCAGCGGGTTCAGGACGATCTGCCCGGACCGATCCAGCAGTCGTTGAGCCGGATCGCCGCGGAGTCCGAGCGGATGGGTCACCTGGTGGAAGACCTGCTGCTGCTCGCCCGGCTGGACTCGGGCCGCCCGCTGGCCGCCGAGCCGGTGGACCTGACCCGCGTCGTGCTCGACGCCGTCGGCGACGCGCGGATCGCCGGCCCTGACCATCGGTGGCAGCTCGACCTGCCCGCCGAGCCGGTCGTCGTGGTGGGTGATCGTGACGCGCTGCATCAGGTCGTCGCCAACCTGCTCGCCAACGCGTTGGTGCACACGCCCGGACGGACGACGGTCCGCACCGCAGTGCGCCCGTCCGGACCAGGTGAAGCTCCCGGCTCGGTCGAGCTCTCCGTGTCGGACGACGGTCCGGGCCTGTCGCCGGAACTGGTGCCGAAGGTGTTCGAGCGCTTCGCCCACGGTGCCGACGCCCGCTCGGCGACCACCGGCAGCAGCGGCCTGGGTCTGGCGATCGTGGCCGCGATCGTCCATGCGCACAAGGGAGTCGTCGACCTGCGCACCGGCCCCGGCGGTGTCGGCTGCGACGTCCGCGTCGTGCTTCCGGTTGCGTAGCCGGTGCCGACGGCAGGGGGCCGTCCGATGAGATTCGGGATCGTCCTCGGCTCGGGGTGGGTTCGGACTCAGCTTTGGGTGGGTAGAGTCCAAGCACTGGTCTCATGCACGAGGAACCCGCGATGGATGGCGTGACCGCACCCGCTCTGAAGGCCGCGCAGCGCTACGACTCGGGTCGCGGGATCTACTATGACAAGCCGGCCTGGCGTGGGTGGCTGCACCTGCTCTGGTTCGAGGCGGCACTGGTCTGCGGCACGCTGCTACTGGTCGGCGCCGACGGCGCAACGCGCATCACCGCGTCGGCGATCTACGTGGGCACGGCCGTCGGGCTCTTCGGCACGAGCGCGCTGTATCACCGGGGCAACTGGAGCGAGTCGGTCAGCCGGCGATTGCAGCGGCTCGACCACGCGATGATCTTCTTCCTCATCGCCGGCACCGCGACGCCGCCCTTCCTGGTGGCGGCGCCGGGCTGGTTCGGGCGCGGCTGCGCGATCGCGCTGTGGGGCCTGACCCTGCTCGCGACGGGCCTGCACCTGGCCTGGATGAACGCGCCCGAGAAGCTCGTCGGCGGCGTCTTCATCGGCCTGGGCGTCGTGGCCGGGCTGGCCGTCCCTATCGTGTGGATCCACACCGGAGTTGCCGCCGCGACCCTGCTGTTGTCCGGGGGCATCCTGTACATCGTCGGCGCCACCTCCTACCACCGCCGCCGGCCGGATCCGCGACCGGCGGTCTTCGGCTACCACGAGGTCTTTCACGCCTACGTCTGCGCGGCCGCCGCCTGTCAGGCCGTCGCCATCGGGTTGATCGTGCTGTGATCTGATTCCGGGCATGCAGTTGTCGCCCGACACGTCCTGGCTCGGCCCGTTCGCGGAGCACACCGGCTTCTCCGTCACCGAGGCGACGCCTGACCACGCCGTCGTCGAGTGGGACGTGACGCCCCAATTGCACCAGCCGTACGGCATCGTGCACGGTGGGGTGTACTGCGCCGCGATCGAGACGGCCGCGAGCATCGGCGCTGCCGTGTGGTTCGGCGAGCGCGGGCAGGTCGTGGGCGTGAACAACACGACCGACTTCCTGCGTGCGGTCAACGACGGGCACCTGGTCGCGACCGCGACGCCGCTGCACCGCGGACGCAGCCAGCAGTTGTGGAGGGTCGAGATCACCGACGAGCAGCAGCGCGTGGTCGCCCACGGTCAGGTCCGGCTGCAGAACCTCACCCGCTGAGCCGCTTGTCGACGGCCTCGGCCGAACTGACCGGCGCGCGCCCGACCGGCTGGGTCGGCCGGTCGGTCAGCGGCGCGACGGGCTCGACCGGGCGCTTCTCGGCAACGCCCGGACGCAGCGTGATCGCGGTCCCGCAGTGCACGATCTCGACGTCCGCCCCGGCCTGCTCGCCGAGCTGGTAGGTCACCTGATCGTCGCTGATCGAAACGCGCAGGAGCGATCCGCGCCACCGCAGGGCGAAGCGCAACCCGTTCCAGCCGGGCGGCAGCTGCGGGTGGAACGAGAGCCGGCCGCCGTGATCACGCAGGCCCCCGAAGCCGGCGACCAGCGCCAGCCACGTCCCGGCGAGGGAGGCGATGTGCAGGCCGTTGCGGGTGTTCTGCTGCAGGTCGTGCAGATCCATCAGGGCCGCCTCGGCCAGGTAGTCCCCGGCCAGCTCGAGTTGCCCGACCTCGGCGGCGACGATCGCCTGGGTGCACGCGGACAGCGACGAGTCGCGCACCGTCAACGGCTCGTAGTACGCGAATGCGCGCGCCTTGTCCGCCAGGTCGAACCGGTCACCGCACCAGTGCAGCGCGAGCATCAGATCGGACTGCTTGACGACCTGCTTGCGGTAGATGTCGAAGTACGGCGCGTGCAGCAGCAGCGGGTAGCTGTCCTCACGCTCGCTGCGTTCGAAGTCCCACACGTCGTGGTCGGTGAACGCCTTGTCCTGCTGGTGCACCTGGCGGGCGTGGTCGTACGGGACGGCCACGACGGCGGCCGCGCTGCGCCACGCGGTGACCTCCTCCCCCGTGACCGCGAGCTCCTCCGCCTCGTCCGGCCAGCGTTCGGCTGCGTCGGCGGCGGCCTCGAGGTTGAGCCGGGCCATCAGGTTCGTGTAGACGTTGTCGTCCACGATCGCGCTGTACTCGTCGGGCCCGGTGACCCCGTCCAGGTGGAAGTGACCGTCGGCGCCGTGATAGCCCAGCGAGAGCCACAGCCGCGCCGTCTCGACCAGGATGTCCAGCGCGTAGTCCCGCTCGAACTCCGCATCACCCGTCCACTGCACGTAGCGGTGTGCGGCGACCGCGATGTCACCGTTGATGTGCCACGCGGCCGTTCCCGCCGGCCAGTAGCCCGAGCACTCCTGGCCGCGGATCGTGCGCCAGGGGAACGCCGCGCCCTGCAGGTGCAGGGTCTGCGCCCGCTCCCGCGCCAGGTCCAGCGTCGAGTGCCGCCACCGCAACGCGTCGGCCGCAGCATGTGGCGCGGTCGCGGTGAGCACGGGCAGTACGAAGCTCTCGCTGTCCCAGAAGGCGTGGCCGTCGTACCCGGGCCCGGTCAGCCCCTTGGCCGGAATGGCGCGCTGCTCGGCGCGGGTGGCCGATTGGAAGGTGTGGAACAGCGCGAATCGCACCGCCTGCTGCACGGCCGGCGCGCCGTCGACCTCGACGTCGGCGCCGTCCCAGAACTCGTCCAGCACGTCCTTCTGACTGTCGAGCAGCCGCTGCCACCCGGCGTGCTTCGCGGCGATCAGGGCCGCCTCGGCCTGGTCGCGCAGCGCGGGCACCGAGCGCTGGCTGGACCAGCCGTACGCGACGAACTTCGTCAGCGCGAGCTGCTCGCCCGGCTGCAGGTGATGATTGACGCTCAGCCGGGCCCAGTCCTCGTGCACGGCGAGTTCGCTGCCGTAGCCATGCTCAGCCTCGATGACATGATCCATTCCCGCGGCAACCTGTAGCTCGCTGGTAGCGGTGCGGTGCTGCAGCAGCGCACGGGTGCCCGACCCGGCGTGCTCCACCGGTAGCAACGCGTTCTCCAGCATCGCGGCCACCCGCGGGTCACCGGACTGCGCGGGCAGCTGCTCGTTGGCGACCAGCTCGGACTGCACCACGACTCGCGCCTCGCTCCCGACCGCCTCGACCTCGTAGTGGATGCCCAGGATCGATCGTTGCTTCAGCGACACCAGCCTGGTGCTGCGGAGCCGGATCACCTGGCCGGACGGCGAGATCCACTCGACGCTGCGGTGCAGCAGGCCGGTGCGCAGGTCCAGGATTCGCTCGTGCTGAGCGATCCGGCCGTAGCGGAGGTCGAACGGTTCGTCGTTGACGAGCAGCCTGATCAGCTTGCCGTTCGTCACGTTCAGGATGGTCTGGCCCGTCTCCGGGAACCCGTACCCGGCTTCGGCGTACGGCAGCGGGCGGACCTCGTAGAACGAGTTCAGGTACGTCCCCGGCAGCCCGTTCGGATCACCCTCGTCGAGGTTGCCGCGCACGCCGATGTGCCCGTTCGACAGGGCGAACAGCGACTCGGACTGCGCGAGAACCGAGGCGTCCAGTCCGACCTCGCGGATCTGCCACGGGTGGACCGGGAAGCGCGGATGGGTGATCACAGCAGCTCGGCCAGGTCGCGGACGACGACGCTCGCCCCGTGCTCGCGCAGCTGCCGGCCGTGCTCGTCGTCGATGCGGTTGACGCCGACCACGAAGCCGAACCCGCCGTCGTGGCCGGCCTGGACACCGGCCAGGGCGTCCTCGAACACGACGGCGGCACCCGGGTCGACTCCGAACAACTTCGCGCCGGCCAGGAACGAGTCCGGTGCCGGCTTGCCCCGCAGCCCCTGTTCCGTGAGCGTGTTCCCGTCGACCCGCCCCTCGACCAGCGCGGCCAGACCCGTCACGTGCAGCACGTCCGCGGTGTTGGCACTGGAGGAGACCACGGCGCGGCGCAGGCCGGCCTCGCGCGCTGCCAGCAGGTAGCGGCGCGAGCCCTCGTACACCTCGACACCGTCGTCGTGGACGCGCTTCAGCAGCAGCTCGTTCTTGCGGTTGCCCACGCCGTACACCGTCTCGGCCGATGCCGGGTCGTCCCTGCTGCCCTCGGGCAGGGTGATGCTGCGTGAAGCGAGGAAGTCTCGCACCCCGTCCGCACGGGGCTTGCCGTCGACGTAGTCGTCGTAGTCGTCCTCGGTGAACGGCGATTGCCCGCGCGATTGCAGCAGCGGGTCGAACGTCTGTTTCCACGCCTTGCGGTGCACCGAGGCGGTATCGGTGAGCACGCCGTCCAGGTCGAACAGGCAGACAGTGATCGCGTCAGGTAGTCCCAGCATGGCTCCAGCTTGCCACCCGTGGCGGTTGTCACCCGAGGCCTGTCCGGCGCGGGCGGAGGCCGTTACCGCGCGCACACTAGGCTCGAAGTGAGCCGCCACCGCGGCTGTCACTGCGCCTTCACGAGAGGAGTTTGCTGATGTCAGACGTGGCCGTATTCCAGGCACCAGGGCGTGATCCGCTCGAGCTACCGGTGCACTCGGCGACCGAGGGTTCGGCGGGAGCGGACATCAGCAAGCTGCTGTCGAGCACCGAGCTGGTCACCTTCGATCCGGGCTTCGCCAACACCGCCTCGTGCTCGTCCGAGATCACCTATATCGACGGCGACGCCGGCATCCTGCGATACCGGGGTTATCCGATCGACCAGCTGGCCGGCGGCTCGACGTTCCTCGAGACGAGCTACCTGCTGATCTACGGCGAGCTGCCGACCGCCGACGAGCTCGGCGCGTTCGAGAACAAGATCCGCCGCCACACGCTGCTGCACGAGGACATGCGGCGGTTCTTCGACGGCTTCCCCCGCGACGCGCACCCGATGCCGGTGCTCTCCTCGGCGGTCTCGGCGCTGTCGACGTTCTACCAGGACTCGCACAACCCGTTCGACGCCGAGCAGGTCGAACTCTCGACCGTCCGGCTGCTGGCCAAGCTGCCGACGATCGCTGCCTACGCCTACAAGAAGTCGATGGGCCAGCCGTTCCTCTACCCGGACAATTCGCTCGGTCTCGTGGAGAACTTCCTGCGGATGACGTTCGGCCTGCCCGCCGAACCGTACGAGCCGGATCCGGTGATCGTGAACGCGCTGGAGATGCTGTTCATCCTGCACGCCGACCACGAGCAGAACTGCTCGACCTCGACGGTGCGGCTCGTCGGCTCGTCGCAGGCAAACCTGTTCGCGTCGATCTCCGCCGGCATCAACGCGCTGTTCGGCCCGCTGCACGGCGGCGCGAACCAGTCGGTGCTGGAGATGCTCGAAGCAATCCGGGCCGACGGCGGTGACGTCCAGTCGTTCGTGCAGAAGGTGAAGAACAAGCAAGACGGTGTGAAGCTGATGGGCTTCGGGCACCGCGTCTACAAGAACTATGACCCGCGCGCCGCGATCGTGAAGAAGGCCGCCGACGAGATCCTCAACGGCCTGGGCAAGCGCGACGACCTGCTGGACCTCGCGCTGGAACTCGAAGGGATCGCACTGTCCGACGAGTACTTCGTCGAGCGCAAGCTCTACCCGAACGTGGACTTCTACACCGGCCTGCTCTACCGGGCGATGGGCTTTCCCACCAAGATGTTCACCGTGCTGTTCGCGATCGGCCGGCTGCCGGGCTGGATCGCCCAGTGGCACGAGATGATCAACGATCCGCAGACGAAGATCGGGCGCCCGCGCCAGCTGTACACCGGGCCCAGCGAGCGCGAGTTCGTCCCGATGGAAAAGCGCTGAGCTGTCGACCGAGGGGATCACCCGATGGCGTACTACCAGATGCGGGGCAGCGTTCCGCCGAAGCGGCACACCCAGCATCGTGCGGACGACGGCAGCCTGTACTTCGAGGAGTTGATGGGCGAGGAGGGGTTCAGTTCGGACTCCTCGTTGCTGTATCACCGCAACATCCCCTCGGCGCTGGTGGATGCGCGGGTCTGGGAGCTGCCCGATCAGGTGACGGTGCCGAACGAGCCGTTGCTGCCGCGGCATCTGCGGCTGCATGCGCTGTTCGAGCAGTCGGCCGGTGTGGATGTGGTGACCGGCCGTCGGCTGGTGCTGGGCAACGAGGACGTGCGGATCAGCTACGTTCTCGCCGGTGCGCCCTCGCCGCTGTACCGCAACGCGATCGGGGACGAGTGCGTGTACGTCGAGTCCGGGTCGGCAAGGGTGGAGACGGTGTTCGGCACGTTGTCGGCGCGCGAGGGCGACTACGTGCTGCTGCCGCGGGCGACGACGCACCGGTGGCTGCCCGGCCCGGACGGGGTGCGGGCGTACTGCATCGAGGCGAACAGCCACATCGCCCCGGCGCACCGCTACCTGTCCCGGTACGGCCAACTGCTCGAGCACGCGCCGTACTGCGAGCGGGACCTGCACGGGCCCGGCGAGCCACTGCTGGCCGACGGGACGGACGTGCAGGTGTACGTCAAGCATCGCGGCACCGGCCCGACCGGGATCGCCGGCACGATCCACACCGTGCCGCAGCACCCGTTCGACGTGATCGGCTGGGACGGCTGCCTGTACCCGTACACGTTCAACGTCGCGGACTACATGCCGATCACCGGCAAGGTGCACCAGCCGCCGCCGGCGCACCAGGTGTTCGAGGGAACCAACTTCGTCATCTGCAACTTCGTTCCCCGCAAGGTCGATTACCACCCGCTGTCCATCCCGGTGCCCTACTACCACTCCAACGTCGACTCCGACGAGGTGATGTTCTACTGCGGCGGCGACTACGAAGCCCGCAAAGGATCGGGCATCGGGCAGGGCTCGATCAGCCTGCACCCGGGCGGGCACTCGCACGGCCCGCAACCGGGCGCCTACGAACGCTCCATCGGCGCCGAGTACTTCGACGAACTAGCCGTCATGATCGACACCTTCCGCCCGCTGCGCCTCGGCGAAGCCGGCCGCGCCTGCGACGACGGCAAGTACGCCTGGTCCTGGTCCGGTCGAGGCCCGGAGACGTAACCGTGGCCGGTGCGTTCGACCTGTTCACGGCGATGTTCGACGACGCGGCGATGTACCCGCCGGCCGACACGAAGATGCCGGCCGCCGCGCGTGGCTACGCACGGCACCGGCTGTCCTGGTACGCCGACACCGTCGGGGCGTTCGTGTGCAACGCTCGGCGGTTGCCAATGCTGGCCGGGCAGGTCGACGAGCTCGCGCTAGACCCGTTCGACGTGGCGGCCGTCGTCCCGGACGGCGTCGAGGGCCTGGCCGATCTGGTCCGGACCGTCCGCGGGCTGCCGCAGCTGCGGCTGCAGGCGGTGGAGGTGCCGCTGCGGAACGAGTCGTTCGCGAATGCAGCGCGCGCGCTCGAACGGTTCCGAGCCGACGGCGTCCTGTGCTACCTGGAGATCCCGGTGCTGCAGGTGAGCGACGAGCACGTCCACGACATGAGCGCGGCCGGGCTGCGGCTGAAGCTGCGCACCGGCGGAACGTCCATCGACGCCTTCCGCACCGAGGCCGAACTGGCCGCCCCGATCGTGCTCTGCGCGGCCGAGCGGCTGCAGTTCAAATGCACCGCCGGCCTGCACAACGCGGTGCGGCACAAGGACGTCGAGACGAAGTTCGAACACCACGGATTCCTGAACGTCGCGCTCGCCGCGCGGGTCGCCGCCGCCACTGGTAACGCCGAGGCGACCACAGCCCTGCTCGCCGAGCGCGATCCGAACGCGATCGCCGATCACGTCCGCGAGCTCAGCCGCCGCGATATCGACGCGATCCGCGCCATGTTCTGCTCGTTCGGGACGTGCAGCATCGACGAGCCGATCTCCGACCTCGTCGGGATGGGGCTGGTGAAGGTCCCGTGACGTTCAGTGCGGTGACGACGTGGCTGGGGCTCCCGGACGATCACCCGTTCGGCATCGACCACCTGCCGCTCGGGGCCGTCGTCGACCGCAGCGGGCGGCAGTTTGCCGCGGTCCGGATCGGTGACTACGCGCTGGACCTGACCGAGGCCGGCGGGTACGAGCAGCTGTTCGCCCGCCGGACGCTGGACCGGTTCCTGGCCGCGGGCCGGACCACCTGGTCCGCCCTGCGCGCGTACGTGATCGACCGGCTCAGCGATGAGGCCCACCGTCCCGCCGTCGAGCCGGCGCTCGTGCCCCTTGCGGACGTGACGCCCGTGCTCGGTTTCGCCGTCGCGGACTACGTCGACTTCTACGCCTCCGAGCACCACGCCACCAACGTCGGGCGCATCTTCCGGCCCGACAGCGAGCCGCTGACACCCAACTGGAAGCACCTGCCGATCGGCTATCACGGGCGCGCCGGAACGATAGTCGTGTCCGGTACGAAGATCCGCCGGCCCGCCGGTCAGGCCCGCAACCAGGACGCCACGGTGCGTTTCGGGCCCTCGCAGCGGCTGGACCTCGAGGCCGAGGTGGCGTTCGTCGTGGGCGCCGGATCTCCCCCCGGCACAGCCGTCCCGGCCGGCCAGTTCGCCGAGCACGTGTTCGGGGTGTGCCTGCTGAACGACTGGTCCGCACGTGATATCCAGGCCTGGGAGTACGTGCCGCTGGGCCCGTTCCTCGGCAAGTCGTTCGCGACGTCGGTCGCCGGCTGGATCACCCCGCTGGACGCGCTGGCAGCCGCGTGGACCGCCCCGCCACCCCGCGACCCGCACCCGCTGCCCTACCTGGACGACTCCGCCTCGCCAGCCGGTCTCGACCTGTCCCTGCAGGTGAGCCTGAACGGCACCGTCCTGTCGCACCCGCCGTTCGCGAGCATGTACTGGACGCCCGCGCAGATGCTCGCTCACATGACCGTGAACGGTGCCCACCTCCGGCCCGGAGACCTCTACGCCTCCGGGACCGTGAGCGGCCCGGCCGCCGATCAACGTGGCAGCCTGCTGGAGCTGACCTGGAACGGGACACAGCCGCTCGTGCTGGCCGACGGCACCGAACGTGGCTTCCTACAGGACGGCGACGAGGTCGTGCTCACCGCGACCGCCCCCGGCCCACGTGGGCCGATCGAGCTCGGCGAGGTACGCGGGCGGATCGTCCCTAGCTGAGGTTGTTCATGATGATGTTGGCCCGCGACAGGTCGGCCGCACCCGCGTTGATGCCGGTGGCGGCAGCGTTATAGTCGCCGGCCAGGCAACTCTGCGCCGCGCCGATGTAGGCGGTCACGGCTGACGCGACAGCCGCGGCCATCAGCTTGTTGGGTGGCGCGGGATCGTCGCTCACCGCGACCACGTTGTCGTGCAGTTGGCCGCACAGGCCCGGCAGCGCGGAGACCTGCTGGTTCTGCGCTGCCGTCTTGATGGCCTCGGTGGCGGACTGGACGGCGGCGATGTGGTCCTTGACCCCGGCGTACCACTGCGCCACCCGCTCGGACTCGCTGAGGGTGGTCGTCGCCGTCGGGCCGGAGCTCTGGGTCGCCGGAGCTGTGGAGGTCGGCGCTATCGAGGTGGGTGCCGTCGAGGTCGGCGTGTCATGGCCGGTCTTGCTGGACGAGCAACCGGCGGCGACGCCGACCACGAGGACCGCGGCAACCGCCGCGGTGAGGGCGGTCAGAGGGCGCATCGGGCAGTTCTGGTCGCGGGCACGGCCCCGACAGTACCCAAGGTCCCGAGGTCAGCAGGTCCCGATGTCAGCGTCCGGTACGCCGATGCACCGACGTACCGGTTCGGCGGGACCAGCGTGCTGCGCGGCAGCAGCCACGGCTCGTAGCGCGTGGGCGGTCAGCCGCGCGCAGGCAGCTGTTGCAGAGACCAGGCGGGCCAGCGCTGCGACGTCGTCGTGGTGCAGGTCTTCTCGGTGATCAGCTGCGCGTACTGGTCGCCCGGCAGCCACAACCCGCAGCTGATCAGGGCTACGCGCCGACCACGAACCCGCACCCGGCAACAAAGACCGAACCAGCGGACCAACGACGTCCGTCGATCCAGTGCGAGCCAGCGGCGCGAGCCGAACCAGCGGACCAACCATTTCCGTCGCCGCCGCTGTCCGACGAGCGAACCCAAGCGCCTCGCGGTGCGCGGCAGCAGCACCTACATCTGGGCATAGAGGAAGGGGCGGCGGCACGGGAGGGATGTGCCGCACGCCCCTTCTCCGACGAGTGTAAGGCATACCGCGCTTGATCGGGGGAAGTAGTTTCACGGTCGTGACGAACGCATATTTCAGTCCTATCGACGAAGATTCCTACGGCGGCCGCTACCGCGCGGACGCCGCGACCGGCGGCCCCTGGAACCCTGAGCTGCAGCACGGCGGGCCGCCGAACGCCCTGCTGGTCCGGGCGGCCGAGCGTGCCGCGTCCGCCGGAGCCGGACGGACCGATCTGATCGCCTGCCGCCTGGCGGCCGAGTTCGTCGGGCCGGTTCCTGTGAGCGAGGTGTCTACTTGTGCTCGTATCGTCCGGTCTGCCCGCAGCGGCGTACTCGTCGAGGTCGGACTCACCGTCGGCGACCGCGATTGCCTCAACGGCCGGGTGTGGCTGGTGCGCGACGCGGACACCGGCACCGTCGCGCAACCTCCCGGCCCCACGCAGCAGCGCCCGCCGGCCGCCGACCCCGGGTTCGGGCTCTCGTTCCCGTACTCGGACAGCATCGACTGGCATGAAGTCGGCGGGTCGATCACCGTGCCGGGTCCGGGCTCGGTATGGGCCCGCCCGCGATACTCGCTCGTGCCCGGCGAGGAGCTGACCGGGCTGCAGCGGGTAGCGCTGATCGGCGACTCGGCCAGCGGCGTGTCCGCCGAGCTGGACTGGGCCACCTGGTCGTTCCTCAACGTCGACCTGGACGTGCACCTGTCCCGCCCGTTCGTCGGCGACTGGCTGCACATGGACGCGGCCACCCAGCTCGGCACCAACGGGGCCGGCCTCGCCCGGTCGACGATCTCCGACCGGCACGGGCCGCTGGCCGCCACGGCACAGACACTGATCATCGCGCGGCGGAGCTGACCGGGACCGATAGGCGCTGACGGGCGTCGACGGTTCGAGGCGGTCGGGCACACTGTCCGGGTGAGTGAGCCCGAACCGATCGGTGTGCTGGCGAAGCCGCAACAGCGCTATGGCCTCGAACTGCTTGCCGTTCTCGGCGTCTCCTACGGGATGTCCGGCATCACGGCGCTGCTCGACTTCCTGCGCGCCCAGATCACGATCAACCACGGTGCCGGGTTCACCAACGTCGCGACCGGGCCGATCAACTCGGGGACGAAGACCGCGTACCAGTGGCTGGACATCCTCGACCAGCTCGCCGGCGTGCTCAGCGGGTTGCTGCCCGCGTTCCTCGCCGTCGTTCTCCTGATGCGCTCCCCCGCCGGCCGCGGTCTCGGCATCGGGCTGGATCGGCTGCGCTCGATCGAGATTGCCAAGGGGGTCGGATTCGCCGCTGCTATCGGCATTCCGGGACTCGCACTCGTCTACGTCGCGCGCAGGCTCGGCCTGAACGCACAGATCATCGTCACCGATTTTCCGGACGTCTGGTACCGCATTCCGATCCTGATCCTGGACGCGTTCCAGGACGGCGTCGCTGAGGAGATCATCGTCGGCGCGTTCGTGCTCACGCGACTCCGCCAGCTGGGCTGGACCGACTCGCGTGCCCTGGCCGCCTCGGCCGTCCTGCGCGGGTCGTATCACCTCTACCAGGGGTACGGCGGGTTCGTCGGGAACGCGATCATGGGGATCATCTTCGGCTGGTGGTTCCAGCGCACCCGCCGGGTCGTCCCGCTCATCGTGGCGCACTTCCTGATCGACGCGGTGAGCTTCATCGGCTACGTCTACCTGCACGACCGCGTCAGCTGGATCTGACCGGCTATTGGGCTGACAGGCCGGGGCCGTACTGGCATCGTCGCGAGCATGGCTGATCTCGCGCTGGTGAACCCCGTCCCCGTCGACGACGTTCAGGGCTGGCTCGCCGCACTCGCCACGACGCTGCTCGGCGACCCGCACGACGACAACTTCCCGCGCCGCGTCGAGGCCTGGCGCCGCGAGTGGCTGCCAGAGCGAGTGTGGGGCGCGCGCTCAGCCGGGCGGTGGGTCGCGACGCTGGCCACCGAGCCACGCACCCTGACCGTCCCCGGCCCCGACGGCAGCACGCTCGACCTCGCGGCCGACGCGCTCACCGGCGTCACCGTGGCGGCCACCCACCGGCGGCGCGGCCTGCTAACCCAGCTGCTCACCCAGTCACTCGCGGACGCGAAGGGGCGCGGCGACGCAGTCTCGGTCCTGATCGCCGCGGAGTGGGCGATCTACGGCCGCTTCGGGTACGCGCCGGCCACCCGCGGCGCCGACTACCGCTACCTCGCGAGGCCGGCCGACGCCAAGGTCCAGCCGTCCGGGGCCGGAAGCGTGCGCCAGGTCGAGGCCGAGGAGATCGGCCGGACGGGTCCGGCCCTGTACGACCGCACGCGACGGCTGCGCGCCGGCCAGGTAGATCGGCGCGGCGACTGGTGGGCGTACCGGTTCGGGCTGGACGGGTACGAGCCGCTCCGCGAGGGCAAGACGCCGACGCACGTGGTGCACGACGGTCATGACGGCGTCGACGGGTTCGTGTCGTGGACGGTCAAGCGCGACTTCGAACTCAACGGCGAGCTGGGCGCGATCGAGGTGGGCGAGCTCGTAGCGGCGAACGGGGCCGCCTACCGTGACCTGTGGGCCTACCTGTCCGGCCTGGACCTGATCGGCGAGATCGAACTTCACCACCGCCCGGTCGACGAGCCGGTGCGCTGGCTGCTCGAGGACGGCCGGGCGCTGCACCAGACGTACGCCGGCGACGGCCTCTGGCTGCGGCTACTCGACGTGCCGGCCGCGCTGTCCGCGCGCTCGTACGCCGTTTCCGGACGTCTCGTCCTGGACGTCGTCGGCGATCGGCTCGGCTACGCCGACGGCCGCTACGCACTGGACGCCGACCGGGACGGCTCGACGTGCACAGCGACCGCCGACGACGCGGACCTGCGGCTCTCACATCGCGCGCTGGCCGCTACCTACCTCGGCGGGCACACGCTGCGCGCACTGGCACCGGCCGGCGGGGTCGAGGAACTCACCGCCGGCGCGATCGCCCGCGCCGACGCCATGTTCGGCACCGCACTCGCGCCCTGGAACGCCACCGGGTTCTAGTCGGCCACCCGCAGGCCGATCGCCCCGGCGATCACGATTGCCTGCTCGGGCAGGATGACCGCGTCCGCGACCTCGGTGACCAGCGGGTCGAGCGCGCTCAGGTCGCTGCCACGCAGGTCCGCGCGGGTGAACTTCGCGCTGTGCAGCATCGCGCCGGACAGATCGGCCGACGCGAACACCGAGTCGACGCAGTTCGCGCCGGTGAGGTCGGCCTCGCGCAGCTTCACCCGCTGGAAGCTGCTCCCCCGCAGGTCCGCGCCGGCCAGCACGACGAACGACCAGTCACCGCCGACGACGCGCAGCGGGCGCAGCGCACACCGCTCGAACCGCGAGCCGGTCAGCTTGCAGCCGGTGAACTGCACGTCGAAGAAGTTGCAGCCGGTGAACACGCAGCCGGTGAGCGCCGAGTCGACGTGCTGCGAGGCGTTGAACGCGACGTCACGGAACGTGCAGTTCGTGAACACGCAGCCCTGCGTGCTGAGTTCGCCGAGGTCGACGCCGCGAAAGGTGCAGTCGGTGAACACCCTGCCGGACCACTGCTCGCCGTACCAGTCGTCCTTGGTGAAGCTCTGGCCCTCGACGGCAGTCCGCTCGTCCGTCACGCGTCCGGCTCGGTCGGCTGCTCCGTCCTCTCGCCGTCCGCTGCCGGTAGCCCGAGGTCGGGCTCCATCGCCTGATGCTTGACCGAGCCGATCGACGGTGGCTTCGGCAGCGGTGGCACGCGCGGCAGGCCCGACGGCGGCAGCCCGCTGTGCGCCTCGCGGGTGTCCTCGTCGTCGTCCGAGCCGTGGATGATCGCGGCCTCGGGCTGCTCGGCAGCGGGGGGCAGGTTGGAGTCGAACCAGTCGGCCGTGTCCAGGCCGGGCACGGTGGACGAGACGCCGGAGCCGGTCGCGTTCAGCCACGACGCGCCCTCCGAGCCGTCGCCGCCACCGAGCTTGGACAGCCCCTCGAGCGCCTTGTTGAACTCGCTGGGGACGATCCACATCTTGTTCGCGTCGCCCTGCGCGATCTGCGGCAGCGTCTGCAGGTACTGGTAGGCCAGCAGCGCCGGGTCGGGCTTGGCGTCGTGGATCGCCTTGAACGTCGTCTCGATAGCCTTCGCCTGCCCCTGCGCAGCGAGGTAGCGGGCGGCCCGATCACCCTCGGCCCGCAGGATCCGGGACTGGCGCTCAGCCTCGGCCGCGAGGATCGCCGAGGTCTTCTGGCCTTCGGCGGCGAGGATCTGCGCCGCCTTCTGCCCCTCGGCCGTCTTGATCGACGACTCCCGCTGCCCCTCGGCGGTCAGGATCGTGGCCCGCTTCGCGCGGTCGGCCCGCATCTGCTGCTCCATCGCCTCCTGGATGGACGGCGGCGGGTCGATCGACTTCAATTCCACGCGCGCGACCCGGATTCCCCAGGGTCCGGTCGCCTCGTCCAGCACGCCGCGCAGCTGGGTGTTGATCGAGTCGCGGCTGGTCAGCGTCTGTTCCAGGTCCAGCGAACCAACCACGGTGCGCAAGGTGGTGATCGTCAACTGCTCCACCGCCTGGATGTAGTTCTGGATCTCGTAGGTGGCCGCGCGCGCGTCGGTCACCTGGAAGTAGATGACCGAGTCGATGGCGACGGTCAGGTTGTCCGAGGTGATCACCGGCTGCGGCGGGAAGCTGACCACCTGCTCGCGCAGATCCATCAGCGGGCGCATGCGGTCGACGAACGGCACCAGCAGGGTCAGACCGGGCGTGGCGGTGCGGGTGTACCGGCCCAGTCGCTCGACCACCGCCGCCCGCGCCTGCGGGACGATGCGTACCGACCGCACAAGCACGATCAGCACCACCACGATGACGATGATCGCGGCAATGACTCCGGCGTCCATGGAAATGGCCTCCTACGGCTTGCTCGGCTAGTCGGGCTGATCCTTCAGGACGACGGCGGTTGCACCGACGATCTGCACCACCCTGACGACGGTACCGGCTGGCAGCGACCGGTCGGGGTCGTAGCTGCGGGCAGACCATTCGCCACCGTTCAGGCGAACCCGCCCGTCGTTCCCGTCCACCTCGCTGAGGACGACCGCCTCCATCCCGACCAGGGCGTCCGATCCGGTGATCGCCGGGTCGGCAAGGACGAGATGCCGCTGCGCGATGGGGCGCACGCCACCGAGCAGCGCGAGGGTCGCCACGATCGCGACGATGAACTGCAGCAGCACCGGGGCTCCCAGCGCGGCTGCCACCGCGCCCGCCGCCGCCCCACCCGCGAACATCACCAGCACGAGCGCCAGCGACGTCGTCTCGGCGGCTGCGAGGACACCGGAGGCGATGAGCCAGATCAACCAGGACGGCATGGTTCCATCCTGACACGGTGCTGGTAGGTCATGCCGCGCTCACGAAGTCGATCAGCTCCTCGACAGCGCGTAGCAGCGGCACCTCGACGTCGGCGAAGGTGTCGACGCCGGCGAGCACACGGCGCCACATCTCGCGCGGGTCACTGACCCCGAGCGCGGCGCAGATTCCGCTCTTCCAGTCCGTGCCGCGCGGGACGTCCGGCCACCGCTCGATGCCCAGCGCCGTCGGCTTGACCGCCTGCCACACGTCGACGTACGGGTGCCCCGTGACCAGGACGTGCTGGGCGAATCCGGCCCGGCGCAGGCCGTCGACGATCCGGGTCTCCTTGCTGCCCGCAACCAGGTGATCGACCAGCACGCCGATCCTGCGCCCGGGTCCCGGACCGAACGCGCGCACGTACTCGACCAGGTTGTCGATGCCGTCCAGCGGCTCGACGACGACGCCCTCGACCCGCAGGTCGTCACCCCAGATCCGCTCCAGCAGCGCGGCGTCGTGCACCCCCTCGACCCAGATCCGGCTCGCCCGGGCGACTCGTGCCTTCGCGCCGGCGACGGCATACGAGCCCGACGCCGTCTTCGTGGGACCGGTGGCTCGCGCGACGGAAGGGGCGGGCCGCACCAGCGTCACCGGCCGGCCGTCGATCAGGAACGCAGCCGGAAGCAACGGGAACACGCGGCGCTGGCCGTGGCGGTCCTCCAGCGTGACGGTGTCGCGCTTCTCGCCACCGTCGACCGCCCGGCCGACCGCGACCACCGCTCCGCAGAACGCGCCGTCCGCCGTCTCCACGACCAGGTCCGGTTCGGCGGCAACCTCGATCACCTTCGGCCGGGGTCGCATCGGCTGGGCCAGGACGTCGTCTGCGTAGTGCACGCTGTCCGACGCTAGGCGAAATACCCGCGCCCGCCCGGCAAGCGCGCCGCTACGGTGACCGGATGATCGTCAGACCAGCGAAGGCAGAGGATGCAGCAGCGATAGCTGTCGTCCATGTGCGCTCGTGGCAGGGTGCGTACCGCGGTCTGCTCCCCCAGCACTTCCTGGACGGTCTCGACGCCGCACGAAGGCTCGCCGCCTGGGAGCGCAGCCTCGCCGCCGACGACTGGCCCCGCTCCGGCGCGCTCGTCGCGGTCGACGGCGCGGACGTCATCGGTTTCGTGCACGTGCTCCCGTCCCGGGACGACGACGCGGATCCGGCAACGGTCGGCGAGGTGTCGTCGATCTACGTGCGCCCGGACGTGGTCGGCACGGGTGTCGGACGCAGCCTGATGCAGGGGGCGATCGAGGCGCTCCGCTCGGCTCGATATGCGTCGGCGACGCTGTGGGTGCTCGCCGACAACGCGCGGGCGATCGCCTTCTACGAGGCCGGCGGCTGGCGGCCGGACGGCACGCGGAAGCAGGACGAGCTCGCCGGTGTGGAGATCACCGAGGCGCGGTACCGGCGCGCGCTCACCGACTGAGGGCGGGTTTACCCTTGCCAGCGTGAGCCGTCTGCGGTCCGGACCCCTCGCCGCGTGGACGTCGACGTGGCTGATCGGCGGCACCGGTCTGGACGAGGTCATCGACGCGGTGACCGGCACCGATGCCCCGCACCAGGTGGGCGGGTTCGCCGAGTTCGACGCCGAACCCGTCTCGCTGCACGAGGTCCTGGTCGCGTGGCGTCGGGCGAAGACGCCGGTGAAGGTGGTCCTCCCCGTCGCCGGTGACGTGCGCGGGCTGCCCGGGCCGGCCGCATTCCGAAGCGCCGCGCTCGAGGCCGGCGAGGCGGTGTGCGGCGGCGGCATCGGCCTCGTGCCTGAGGTGATCGAGTACGGGCCCAGCAGCGCGCCGCCGACGGTCCTGTGGCAGGCGTTCACGATCGACGAGCCGCCGCCGGACCAGCTCGGCCTGACCGATGCGCAGTACGAGCTCACCCAGGCGATCCGCGAATCGGCCTCCGCGCTCAGCGCAGCCGACGTAGCCGGGTGGATCGACGACATCGTCGACGAGCTGCACGACGCCCGGCGCGCCGGCGAGCATCTCAACCTGCCGCCGCGGTATCCATCGCGCGCGGTCGCACTGGTCGCGCAGGCCGAGCGCCTGCACGCGGTCCTCGAGCTGGCCTACCGCGACCCGACGGGGGGCGCCATCGACCGCACCGGAATCGCCGCCCGCACCGACAGCCTGCGCCCGCTGACGATCGCCGTGCGCCGCGCCCGGCTCGCCGGTTACAACGCGCTCGCCGACGAAGGCACATCCGGCTGACCTGGCGAGCGGGATCTGGCATCTGTTCGGCAAGTCGGAGACAATCGACGCAGCGCGGTCGAGGGGAGCCATCATCATGCTTCGCGCTGCGACGGTCATTTGTCCGAACTGCCAGCACGAGTTCCTGGTGCCCGAACACGCGAGCGAGACCCTGTGCCCGTCGTGCGATGAGCACATCGTCTGGCGCCAGTGCCGCGACACGGGCGAGGCGTTCCCGGTGCTGTCCAGCTGGACGACCTGGACGCACGCGAACTGCGAGCAACTGCACACGGTGGACCTGTCCGTCCGCATCGCCCGACCAGGGCCAAAACCCACAGGCGACGTACCGCCGCCCGAGCCGGTCACGCCCGACCAGCCGACCACCGAGGAACCGATGGCGGACGAGGACGAGGCGAACGAACCGTTCCAGGTGCTGGCGGAGGACGCGGAGTGGCCCGACCGCGGCCTGCGCGGATGGCTGTACGTCGACGCCGAGGAGCTGGTCATCGTGTCTCGCGACGAACAGGACGGGGAGGTGGACACCCTGGTCGCGCGGATCGAGGACATCAGCGAGTTCGAGATCGGGCTCGACGGCGCGGAACAACGGCATCGCTTCCGGCACGCGAAGCCCCGCTCGCACCTGCTGCTGCGGAACGCAACCGGTGATGTGCGGCTCGAGGTGGCGGTCCCGCCGCAAGAGCTCCGCGACGCCCTGGCCTCAGGTATGCGCGGCCGCAGCTGGTTCGACGTTGGCAGCGGCAGCGTTCTCGATCCGGGCGCCGATGCCGTCCAGGACGATGTCGAGGCCGACGTCGAAGGCACTGCCCGCGGACAGGTTCGCTGACTGCGCGAACAGTTCGGCGAGGTGCGGGTAGTCGCCCGACGCGGCCACCTCGAGCAGCCGGCGTGATGTTCGCGCCTGATGGGCGGCATCCTCGGTGACGTCGCGCCCGCGCTGTACGTGGCCCATCTCCAGCTGGACGAACCCGTACACGAACGCGAGGACAGTGTTGGCCAGCTGCATCATCTGGACCGGATCGACGCCCAACCCGGACACTGCCTGCAGAACGCTCTCGTTCAGGCGCAGACCGTTCGGGCCGCTGGGCGTTCTCGTGCCTGCGAGGGAGCGCAACCACGGGTGTCGCACGGCCACCGCCTGGGTCGCGTGCGCGATCGCACGCAGATCCGCACGCCAGTGATTGCCCGCGGCGACGGAAGGCAGTTCGATCTCTCCGAATGCGCGGTCGAGCATGAGGTCGAGCAGATCGTCGCGGCTGGTCAGATAGGCCTCCAGTGCCACCGCCTGCAACTTCAGCTTGGTGGCGACGCGTTTCACCGACACCGCGTGCAGGCCGTCACGGTCGGCTATCGAGAACGCGGCCGCGGCGATCGCACTGGCGTCCGCGGCGGGTCGGCCCGCCGGTGACACCGGTTCTGGTCGATCCCACACCAGCTCGTCGTCGGACTTGCGATGCGTCATGCGCCCTCCTCGTCCCGCCGAACCACGGTAGGTCACTTCCGGCCCGGCGTCTGCCCCTGCAGCCCAGGAAGACGACGAACCTGGTGCACCCCGAGGAGTTGCACCAGGTTCGCCTGGCTCAGCGCTGCCAGCTCATCAGTCGGTCTCGCCGACCTCCCGACGCCGGGCCAGCACCATCAGCAGCAGTCCCAGCGCGATCAGCAGCGCGGCACCGGGGAGCAGGACTGTCAGGCCGCCGACCCCCGTGACCGCCAGCACCGTCTCACTGAGTCCGGCAACCGCCATGCCCGCCGTCGCCGGCTTGACGCCCGGCTTCTGCGTGCTCACCGCATCGACGCCTTGTCCGGACGTGCTGCCGCCCGAACTCGTGCCGCCGCCACTCGTGCCGCCGCCACTCGTGCTGCCGCCGCCCGGGTCGCCCGGCGTGCCCGGCGTGCTGCACGAGCAGGCCGGCGGCGTCGGCGCTGTCGGCGAGATCGGCGGTACCGGGTCGAGCACACCGCCACACACCGTGCAGCTGATCGGGGCCACCGGCGCGACCGGCGCTACCGGAGCCAGCGGCCAGGTGTTCGCCGCGGGCGCCGCCAGCATGCGGATCACGTGATACATCGTGTTCGTGCTGCTCGGCGCGGCCGCTGGCGCCCCGGCGAAGGCCGGGTC
>JBOGDQ010000050.1:0-5960 GCA_050742975.1 Jatrophihabitantaceae bacterium | reverse complement strand
ATTCGCTGCTTGCCCAGCTCGGCCCGGTGCCCGTCCTGTCCGCGCTGCTGGAGCGGCTCGAGCCGGACGGGATCGGTGAGGGTCCGGCCGCGGTCGGTATCGCCGCCGCGGTGCTCGAGTTCGCGCTGGAGGGCCTGTACCTGAACAAGCGGCTGGCCAAGGACACCGACGGCGCCAGGACCGTCTATGGCCAGTAGCCCCGTCCCCGTTCCCGCCCGCGATCATGTTGCAGCGATGTGGCCCAAGCAACCCCTGCGCACCGAGATCACGGGTCGGGATGAGGGACGCCGGTGAGCTCTAGATATGCAGCCTGGCACGGCGGGCCCGATCCGCTGCAGCCGCCGTACGACATCCGCGACGCGTTGGACGAGGTCGGCGACGACGTGCTGGCCGGCGCCTCTCCCCGGCAGGCGCTGAACCGGCTCCTGCGTCGCGGCACCGCGGACCGCGACGGCCTGGACGCGCTGCGCCGCCGGGCACGGGAACGCGCGCGCCGGCTACGCGAGAGCGGGCGGCTGGACGGCACGCTGCAGCAGGTCCGCGAATTGCTGGACAGGGCGCTTGAACAGGAGCGCCGCGCCCTGTTCCCCGACCCGGACGACTCCGCGCGCATGGCCGAGGCCGAGCTCGACGCGCTGCCCGACGACACGGCACGCGCGGTGCGCGAACTGGCCGCCTACCAGTGGCGCTCCGCGGAGGCCCGCCAGGCGTACGAGCAGATCCAGCAGCTGCTGCGGAACGAGGTGCTCGACGCCCAGTTCGCCGGCATGCGGGACGCCTTGCAGAGCGCGACCCCGCAGGACCTCGAACGCATCCGCCAGATGATGGCCGCGCTGAACGAGATGCTGGACGCCGACGCTCGCGGCGAGCACACGCAGGAGCAGTTCGAGCAGTTCATGCGGCAGTACGGTGACTACTTCCCGGACAATCCGACGACGCTGGCCGAGCTGATCGACTCGCTGGCCCGCCGGGCCGCCGCCGCCCAGCAGTTGATGGACTCGCTCACACCTGAACAGCGCGGCGAGCTCGAGTCCCTGATGCAGCAGGCCATGGGCAACGCCGGCCTCGCCGGCGAGATGGCCCGACTGCAGCAGGGACTGCGCTCGGCCCGTCCCGACCTGCGCTGGGGCGGGCGTCAGCGGATGGACGGCGAGTCGCCGATGGGCTTCGCCGACGCGACCGGAGCGCTGGCCGAGCTCGCCGACCTGGACCAGCTGGACGACCTGCTCGGGCAGAACTACCCGGGCGCGAGCCTGGAGGACATCGACGAGGAACTGATCGAGCGCGCACTCGGGCAGAACGCCGTGGACGATCTCGACCAGCTGCGCCGCATCGAGCGCGAGCTTCGCGAGCAGGGGTACCTGCGGCGCGGCAGCGACGGCCTGACGCTGACCCCGCGCGCGCTGCGCCGGCTCGGGTCCACGGCGCTGCGGCGCGTGTTCGACGTCCTGGACTCGCGCGGTCGCGGCAGCCACGACGTCCGCGATGCCGGGGCGGCCGGCGAGTTCACCGGCGCCAGCCGCGAGTGGCGCTTCGGCGACGAGCAGCCGCTGGACGTCGTGCGCACGCTCCGCAACGCCGTCCTGCGCAACGCGACGTACGGCGCCCGCGGCGGCGGCGAAGGAGCCGGCGCCATAGGAATCTCAGCGGAGGACTTCGAGGTCGTCGAGACCGAACGCCGCTCGTCGGCCGCGGTGGCCCTGCTCGTCGACATGTCGTACTCGATGGAGTTGCGCGGCACCTGGGGCGAGGCGAAGACGACGGCGCTGGCACTGCACGCGCTGATCAGTACGAAGTACCCGCAGGACGCGATCGAGATCATCGGGTTCAGCGACTACGCGCGGGTGTTGTCGACGGGCGCGCTGGTCGAGCACGACTGGGACCGAGTCCAGGGCACGAACCTGCAGCACGGGCTGATGCTCGCGCGCCGGTTCCTGGACAGGCACCGCAACGCCGAGCCTGTCATCCTGGTGATCACCGACGGCGAGCCGACGGCGCATCTGGCCCGCGACGGGTTCGCCGACTTCGCCTGGCCACCGACGCAGGAGACGATCGCGGCGACGCTGGCCGAGGTCGAGCGGTGCACGCGGCGCGGCGCGACGATCAACATCTTCATGCTCGACGACGACCCGCGGATGGTCGAGTTCATGCAGGAGGTCGGCCGGCGCAACGGCGGTCGGGTATTCCTGCCCAAGCTCGGCGCGCTCGGCGAGTTCGTGGTCGCCGACTACCTGCGGGCCCGCCGCGGCCGGCGCCACCGCCGTGCCGGCTGACGACGGGGCACGTACCCCGCCCGCTGACGACGGGCCGCGGACCCTGCCGGCTGACGACGGGCCGCGGACCCTGCCGGCTGACGACGGGCCGCGGACCCTGCTGGCTGACGTCCGGGTCGGGCCGTCCGCGATCGCCGGCACAGGCGTCTTCGCCGACGGTCCGATGGGGAGCGGGACGCCGGTCGCGCACGACGGTCCGATCAACCACAGCTGCGACCCGAACCTCTGGTGGACGGACGGCTCGCTCACGATCAGGCGTGACGTCCCAGCGGGCGAGGAGCTCACGTACGACTACGCGACGGCGATCGCCGATCCGCGGTTCCTGCTGCGGTGTCACTGCGAGACGTACCGCTGTCGGCAACTCGTCTGCGGCGACGACTGGCGGATCCCGGAACTTCAGCTTCGCTACGCCGGGCACTGGGGGACGGACGTCCAGCCTCTGATCGACGCCGCGCTCTCGGGCTGAGGAGCGGCGCTCTCGCGCTGAGGCACCGCACGCGGCTGAGTCGCCGCATCAGGTTTTCCCCGCTGGGCGTCGGTCGGGAGCCCCGAAACCGGTGCCTGGCGGGGAAAACGTGATCAGGCAGCGGCGGTCACGCGGCTGCGGACGTCCCGGCGGAGAGCACGCTCAGGGCAGGTGCCGCCCGAGCCAGCGGAGCGGACCACCGACGAACCTGCTGCGATGCCAGCCGCGCGCGATCACCGCCCGGCGCACGCTGCGGAAGCGGTCGCGCGCACGGACGGCGAGGCCCGTCCTGGACCGATCCTCGATCTCCCACGCCCACTTGGCGATCGAGCGCGCACAGCGCGTACACACGGCCACCTCCGGATGATTGCCCAGATGCACGAGCCGGGCCGGGTCATCGATCGCACCGCAGCACCAGCACTCCGTGCGAGCGTGCGGGACTTCACCGCTCACCACGTCCGCACTCATTCGACCCACCGTCCCTGCGCACTCGAAGCTTCCGAACGACCTGCATTCTCCCCCGAGCGTGCCGGGGACGTCAGCCCGTCCAGATCGGGCGGAGCTCCATCACTCCCAGCGCGGCGAACGGGTGCGCGGCGGCGACCTCGATCGCCTCGGCCAGGTCGCGGCACTCGAGCAGGTCGAAGCCGCCGAGCGCCTCCTTCGTCTCCAGGAACGGCCCGTCGGTCACCAGCACCTTCCCACCGCGCACCCGCACCACCGACGCCTCGGCCTCGGACGCCAGCCGGTCGCCGGCCAGCCGCAGCCCCCGTCCGTCCATGGTCGAGACCCACTCCTCGACGTCACCGCCCGGCGTTGCCGATGGGTCGATCGGCGCGGTGTCCCGGCACACGAGCATCAAGAACTGCACGGTCTGCTCCTTCTGTCGATTGTCCATACTCTCCTGACGAACGCGATCGGCCGGCATCGACAAACGTCCTGCTCGGATCGGGCGGATCGGGCGAACCGATAGCCTCGGCGCATGTTCAAAATCATGCTCGCGCTGCATTTGCTGTTCGCGATCTTCGCCGTCGGCCCGCTCATCCATGCGGCGACGACAGCCGGGCGGGGGGTGCGCAGGGGCGACGGCACAGCGACCGCGTCCTCATCGCGAATGGTGAAGATCTACAGCTACGCCTCGCTGCTGGTGATCATCTTCGGCTTCGGCCTGATGTCATCGAAGTCGGCGTACACGCACAAGGAGGTGGCGAAGTTCAGCGAGCCATGGATCTGGATCTCCGCCTTGCTGTGGTTGGTCGCGGTGGCGCTGGCTCTCGGCGTGATCGCCCCGACGCTCGAGAAGGCGACCGCATTGATCGGCAAGCAGGAGTCCGTCGCGCCGCTGACGGCGCGGATCGCCGCGGCGGGCGGCGTCGTCGGCATCGCCTTCGCCGTGATCGTCTTCCTGATGGTGTACCAGCCCGGCAAATGAGGTTCGAGATCGTCGGCGAGGCGGCGACGCGCGAGCTGCGGCGTTCGGTACTGCGCCCGCACCTCGCGCCCGGCGACCCGCTCCCCGGCGACGACCTGCCCGGCGGCGTGCACCTCGCGGCGCTCGATGACGGCGCGGTGCTGTGCACCTGCTTCGTCTACCCCGAGCCGTGCCCGTGGCAGCCGGACCGGCCCGGTGCGTGGCGGCTGCGCCAGATGGCCACGCTTCCGGAGCACCGCAATCGCGGGCTGGGCAGTGGCGTCGTCGAGCGGGCCGTCGAGGTCGTCCGGGAACGCGGTGCCGAGCTGCTGTGGTGCGAGGCCCGCGAGCCGGCCGTCGCCTTCTACGCGCGGCACGGCTTCCGGCCCCACGGCGCCGTCTTCACCGACGAGCAGCACCCGATCCCGCACCGGCGCATGTGGCGAGAACTTTCCGGCGCAGCCGGCTCGTCACAGCTGTAGAAGGAGGCCACAGGTTGCCAGACCCGCGGCAGGACAGTGCCGGCTTCCGCGCGTTCGTCGAGGCGAACGGCGCGACGCTGCTGCACGCTGCCCGCCTGCTGACCGGTGACCATCAGCGAGGAGAGGATCTCGTGCAGACCGCGCTCACCAAGGTCTACCTGAAGTGGGACCGCATCGACGCGCCGCTCGCCTACGCCCGCAAGACGCTCGTGACCGCGCACATCGACTCGACGCGGCGCAGGTGGTGGGGCGAGCGCCCGACCGAGCTCCTGCCCGAGGCCCCCGCGCCCGACACCCTGACCGCCTCCGACGACCGCGACGAGCTGCGCCGCCTGCTGTCCGGCCTCAACCCGCGTGAGCGCGCGGTCATCGTCCTGCGTTACTACTGCGACCTGCCCGAGCAGGAGACCGCCGACACGCTCGGCCTGCCGGTCGGGACGGTCAAGAGCACCTGCTCCCGCGCGCTGTCCCGCCTGCGCGTCGAACTCTCGGTAGGAGGCAACTGATGAGCCCGAGCGAGTCCGAGCTGCGCTCCTTCCTGCGCGACGGGGAGGGCGAGCCGATCGATCCGGGCGCCGTCATCGCGCACGCCCGCGCCGCGCGGCACAATCGGCGGGTGCGGCTGGTCTCGGTCGCCGCGGCAGTGGTCGTGGTCGGTGCGGTCAGCGCTGGGACCGCCGTGCTGGCCGGCGGCAACTCCGGCACCCCGTCGGCGAACCGGCACAGCCATCCCGGTGCCGCCGCGCTGGCGACGCCCACCACCACCCGCCCGGCGCCGGGTCACGCCACCAGCCCGGCCAACCCCACCGGTCACGCTCCGTGCCCGGTCGTCCCGCTGCACCTGATGCTGCCCGGTGGCGGCGGGACCGGACAGTTCGGCGCGGACGGCCCGCTGTACGACGGTGCGGTGAGCTCGATGCAGGTCTGTGGTTACGCGGCGGCCTCGGTCGGTGCCCAGGCGCGGTACAGCAACGTCACCGTCATCAGCGGCGCAGCGGCCGAGGAGATCGCCACGAGCCTGAACGCCGCGTCCACCAAGCAGGCCATGAGGAACTGCCCGCTGCTGCCGATCCGCGAGCTGGTCATCTATGCCGCCTCGAGGTCGGGCGCCACGATCAAGCCGGTCGTCGTCGACTACACGTGCGGGACGACCGCCACGAACGGCACCGCAACGCGCTACGACTGGACGCCGCCCAGGGATGTCGCGGCCACGCTGAACAGCCTGATGGTGGCCAACCCGGCGCTGCCGAACCTGACCGGCGGGAGTTCGTTCCGCCCGAGCGGCTCACCCGTCCGCTGAGTCCGGCCCGACACCGCGTCAGAGACCG
>JBOGDQ010000049.1:0-4611 GCA_050742975.1 Jatrophihabitantaceae bacterium | reverse complement strand
CCGCCCGCCGGTGCGGGTGGGCCGGCGGACTCAGCCAGTACTGTGGTCATCCAACCTCGGCTTCGATCTTCGTGACAATGCCGTTGTCCGGGTCGAAGAACTCGCTGTTGACCTTGCTCCAACCGCCCAGTTCGGCAACGGTCACGAGCTTCTTGACCGCCGGGAACGGATGGCTCGGATCGTTGGCGCCCTGGACCTCGCCCACCGACACGCCGGGTACGACGGGTCGAAAGCCCCTGGCTGCGAAGATCTGCTGGCCGGGCCGGCTGAGCGCGAACGCGAGGAAGTCCTTCGCTGACTGGGACGCCTTGACCGTGACTGCGACGGGGTTCTCGATCAGGATCGACTCGTCCGGAACGAGGTAGTCGAGGTCGGCGCCCTTCTGTCGCGCGCCGATCGCCTCGTTCTCGTATGAGATCAGCGCGTCGCCTGTACCCGAGGTGAACGTCGTCGTGGCGGTCGCACCGCTCGACGGCTTGCTGACCACGTGCTGGAAGAACGCCTTGAGGTACGCGGACGCCTGGCCGGCGCTACCGCCGTCCTGCAGCACCTGCTCATACGCCGCCAGGATGTTCCACCTCGCAGAACCCGAGGACGCCGGGTCGGGAGTGACGATCTTGACGCCGGGTTTGATCAGGTCGTTCCAGCCGGTGATGTGCTTCGGGTTCCCCTTGCGGACCGCGATGACGACGACCGAGTCGGACACGATGCCCTTCGTGGAGCCGCTGTTCCAGCTTGATGAGACGAACTTCGGCACCAGCTTGGTCATGTCGGGCTCGAGGGAGAAGGCGACGAAGTCGGCCGGCTGACCACTCGACACCATCTTGCTCTGCGTACCGCTCGGACCGTACGAGGCCGAGAAGTTGACCCCCTTGCCGGGCCCGGTCTTGGTGAACGCCGCCTCCAGCGCGTCGTAGGCCGGCTTCGGCACCGAGTACGCGATGAGCGCCACCCTCTTGCCGCCGCTGCCGCTCGATCCGCAACCGGCGACGCCGATCATCGCCGCTGTGATCGCGGCGAGCACTGCGACCGAGCGGCTGCGGTGAACTCCGATCATGCTCATGGGCTGACGCCCTCCCCCAGGTGTCAAGTATTCCTGCTATTCCTACGGATCCGATAGACAATAGCGCACAGCTCGGCGCTGCGGTACCGGAATCGTCAGCTCACGTCGGCCGGTAGCGGTGCTGCGGGCGTCTTGACCAGCGTCTCCGGTGCGAGCAATACGGCCGGAATCGGGGCAAGCGAGACGAAGGCACTGACGAGGAAGGTTGCGCTGTAGCCATGGGCGTCCGCGATCCAACCGGCCGTCACTGGGCCGATCACCGCGCCGAGATCGCCGGCCATCTGGAAGACCGCGACAACTGTGCCGCCCCCGCTGCGCCCGCCGACCACGTCACCCATCACCGCGCCGGGCGCAACGGAGTCGGCCGCGCCGGCCACGCCGAGCAGCGCCATCGCGATCACCAGCCCGCCGATAGCAGGCGCGAGCGGCAACAGCACGAACCCGGCGCCGCCGCAGAGCAAACCGCCGATCATCACCGGCCGCCGGCCGCGGGTATCGGCGACATGCCCGAACGGCAGCAGCAGGGCGCCGCTGACCACGCTGACGACGACGAATGCGACGTAGACCCAGCCGGTCGACAGGTGCAGCCGATCGGTGACGAACTGTGGCACCATCGCCGACCGCGAGCCCACGATCGCGAAGTCACCGGCGAACCCGGCGAACAGCGCGCCGAGGTAGGCACGCTGGGCCAGCGCGGCACGAAGCGGACGCGGCGCCGCGCTACCGGCCTGCCCCGCCCTTGTGGCCGTCGACGGCGGCGCCGGCACGGTCCGTGCCGACGAGCGCGTCGCGAACTCGCTGTGTCGAAGCGTTCCGAGCGCGAGCAGGCCGGCGAGCACCAGCGTGCCGGCGTAGACGAAGAACGGCGCGCGCAGCGACCAGGCCGCGACACTGCCGACCGCCGGGCCGGCGATCATGCCGAGCAGGAAGGCACCGGCCCAGGTTCCCTGCGCCCGGCCGCGCAGGTGACTCGGCGTGACCCGGACGAGGATGCTCGCCGCGCTGACGCTGAACATGATCGATCCGACGCCGCCGATCCCGCGCAGCACCAGCAACTGCCAGTACACCTGGGACAGGCCGGCCAGCAAGCTGGATACCGAGACGACGCCGATGCCGGTGGCCAGCATGACCCGCTCGCCGAATGCGTCCACGAGCCGTCCGACGAAGGGTGCGGTCAGCAGCCGCATGAACGCGAACGCGCTGATCACCGCGCTGGCGGCCGCCTTGCTCACGCCGAACTCCCGCGCGAATAGCGGGATGGCCGGGGCGACTACGCCGTAGCCGAGGGCGACCATGAACGCCACGACGACCAGGGCGCGTACCTCGACGGGCAACTCGCGCAGCGGACTACGCACGTACCCTCCCCGCTCGATGTTCTGTCCATCTTGACATGTGACTCTTTAGTCACCTATGTTTGTCGCATGGACGACGACGGTGATCGGGTTTTCAAGGCACTCGCCGACCCCACCCGCCGTCACCTGCTGGACCGGCTCTTCGAGCGCGACGGCCGAACGCTCACCGAGCTGGAACGAGAACTGCAGATGACCCGCTTCGGCGTCATGAAGCACCTGAAGGTGCTCGAGGAGGCAGGGCTCATCACGACCCGCAAGCAGGGCCGGGAGAAGCTGCACTTCCTGAACCCGGTCCCGATCCGCCTGATCCACGACCGCTGGATCGACAAGTACACCGAGCGCAGGGTCAGGGCGCTCACCGACCTCAAGAAGGAACTGGAGAACGGCTCATGAGCACCATGCAGACATCTGTGACCACCCAGGTGCATCGCATCTGGATCAACGCCACGCCGCAGGCCGTCTGGGACGCGATCACCGACCCGGCGTGGAACGGCCGGTACGGCTACGGCGCGCCGGGCGAGTACGACCTGCGGCCGGGCGGCGCCTACCGCGTCGTCCCGACCGTCCAGATGATCGACTTCGGCGCGCCGGATCCGATGATCGAGGGCGAGGTGCTCGAAGTCGATCCACCGCACCGGCTCGTCCAGACCTGGCACGCCCTGTTCGACGACGCGACCGCCGCGGAGCCGCCGCAACGACTGACGTGGGAGCTGGTCGAACAGTACGGAGCCACCCGCCTCACCGTCACGCACGAACTGGCCGACGCGCCCGCGAGCGCGGTGTTCACCGCCGGTGACGCCGAGAACGCGGGCGGCGGGTGGCCGCACATCCTGAGCGACCTGAAGACCCTGCTGGAGACCGGCCGGACGATGGCGGAGCAGGCGTGAGCACCACGACCGGGACGACACAGGTCTACCGCGTCTACATCAGGGCGAGCGCGCAGGCGATCTGGGACGCGATCACCCAGCCGGAGTGGACGGTGCGGTACGGCTACACCGGCCACGTCCACTACGACCTGAAGCCAGGCGGCGCGTACACGGTGAACCCGACGGAGCAGTTCCGGGCTGCAGCTGCGGCCGGTGGGAACCAGCTGCCGGACGTGATCATCGAGGGCGAGGTGCTGGAATCCGATCCCCCGCGCAGGCTGGTCACGACGTTCCGGATGCTGATGGATCCGGAGATCGCGAAGGAACCGATCACGCGGATCACCTACGAGATCAAGGACTTCGGCAACGGGACCTGTTCGCTGACGTTGACGCACGAGCTCGAGGATGCGCCGAAGCTGGCGTTCATCCTCGGCGGCGCGGGCGAGGACGTCGGTGCTGGTGGCGGGCACGCCTGGGTGCTCAGCGACCTCAAGTCACTGCTGGAGACCGGCTCGACCATGGCCGGCTGATCGCGCGGCGTGGATCTTCCTGCACGGGCACGGCGTCCCTGGGGATCTTCCTGCGCCAGGCGTCACCGGGGCTATCCAGCGCAGGAAGATCGACAAGCAGCGCAGGAAGATCCGCAAGATCGGCAAGTCGAAGCGACGAGAGGCCGGACGCGGTTGCGCCCGGCCCTCGTCAATGCGTACTCGAACTCAGGCCTCGGCGGCCGGCTCGACGGCAGGTGCCGCGTCCTCGTCGACGAGGACCAGGCTGATCTTGCCGCGCTGGTCGATCTCGGCGATCTCGACCTGGATCTTGTCTCCGACGTTCACCACGTCCTCGACCTTGCCGATCCGCTTGCCGCGGCCCAGCTTGCTGATGTGCACCAGGCCGTCCTTGCCGGGCAGCAGCGAAACGAACGCGCCGAACGCGGCCGTCTTCACCACGGTGCCGAGGAAGCGCTCCCCGACCTTGGGCATCTGCGGGTTGGCGATGGCGTTGATCAGGTCCACGGCAGCCTGCGCGGAAGGGCCGTCGGCCGCCCCCACATAGATCGTGCCGTCGTCCTCGACCGAGACCTGCGCGCCGGTGTCGTCTTGGATCGAGTTGATCATGGCGCCCTTCGGGCCGATGATCGCGCCGATCTTGTCGACCGGGATCTTCACGACCGTGACGCGAGGAGCGAACGGGCTCATCTCGTCGGGCTCGTCGATCGCCTCGGCCATGACATCCAGGATGTGCAGGCGAGCGTCGCGAGCCTGCTTGAGCGCCGCGGCCAGCACCTCGGACGGGATGCCGTCGAGCTTGGTGTCCAGCTGCAGGGCGG
>JBOGDQ010000048.1:0-24132 GCA_050742975.1 Jatrophihabitantaceae bacterium | reverse complement strand
GCCTTCACGAGCCTGCGCGCGAAGGTCACCTTCATGCCGGTCATGAACCAGGACGACCTACAAAGAGGACTCGCCCAGCTGGGGTAGCACCCCCAGCGGCAAGCGCGCAAGCGTATCGGCTTTCGCGCGGCCACCTCTTCTGGTCGGGTTGGCTACCGGGCGGCCGACTCACCCGCCGACGGCGCAGGCAGGGATACCGTAGGCGGCGACCAGTTGGTCGTAGCGGTCGAACGGGCACGTGACGCTGGTGAGAGGAGGCGTGCTGCTCGCTACCGGGCTGATCGACCTGTGGAGACGAGGTTGAGGTCGGCGCCCAAGCGCATGCCGGTCATGAACCGCTACTGGGTCCGATCAGCCGTCTCGGCGAAGGACGAGCCTTCCCCCGATCTGAGCGGAGGACAGGGGCTGGCCGAAGGTGCCTGCGATAGCACCGAGGCTGTGAATCGGCAGGCGGTTCTTGTCACCAGGTCCGCCGAATGCAAATGTGGGGTAGAGGGTTCCGGCCGCCGTAGATCCAGGCGGCCGCGGCCGTTGTCGCGTTACACCCAGGGGATTGTCGTGGATGCTGCACTCGAATCACGACCGCCTGCTTTCGCGACCCCGAGCCACGGCCGCGCAGCGTCGTTCGGCGAAGCATCATGACCAAGACGGTCGAGCCCGGCGCTGGCGAACCAGCGGGGACGGTCGGACCCGGCCCGATCAGCATCCGCGTGAACTCGGTGCAGCGTTCGGAGAAGGGCTCGCAGTTCAGCCAGGTGTTGCGCACCACCGATCACAAGATGATCGGACGGATGTACCTGCTCACCTCGCTGGCGTTCTTCGCCGTGGGTGGCGTGCTGGCACTGTTGATGCGGATGGAGCTGGCCCGTCCGGGCATGCAGTTCCTCTCACCGGAGCAGTACAACCAGCTGTTCACCATGCACGGCACGATCATGCTGCTGTTCTTCGCCACGCCGCTGGTGTTCGCGTTCGCAAACCTGGTCCTGCCGCTGCAGATCGGATCGCCCGACGTGGCATTCCCGCGGCTGAACGCGCTGTCCTACTGGCTGTACCTGTTCGGCGCGACGACGGCTGTGTGCGGGTTCATCACGCCGGGGGGAGCGGCCGACGCGGGCTGGACGCTGTACGCGCCGCTGAACAGCGCCACCAACTCGCCCGGACCTGGCACCGATATGTGGATCATCGGTCTGGCGATCGCCGGGCTCAGCACCATTCTGGGCTCGGTCAACATGGTCACCACAGTGATCACGCTGCGGGCGCCCGGCATGACGATGTTCCGGCTGCCGATTTTCTGCTGGGGCATCCTGGTCACGGCGCTGCTTGCCCTATTGGCGTTTCCGATCCTGACCGCGGCGCTGCTGGTGCTGTGGGCCGACCGGCACATGGGTGCCCAGGTGTTCGACGCCAACAACGGCGGAGCCCTGCTCTGGCAGCACCTGTTCTGGTTCTTCGGCCATCCCGAGGTGTACATCGTCGCGCTGCCGTTCTTCGGGATCATCTCCGAGGTGGTCCCGGTGTTCAGCCGCAAGCCGCTGTTCGGCTACAAGGGCATGGTGCTCGCGACCCTGTCCATCGCCGCACTGTCACTGACGGTGTGGGCGCACCACATGTTCACAACCGGAGCCGTCCTGCTGCCGTTCTTCAGCGTGATGACGTTCCTGATCGCGGTGCCGACCGGGATGAAGTTCTTCAACTGGATCGGCACGATGTGGCGCGGCGCCGTCACCTTCGAGACCGCGATGCTGTTCGCACTCGGGTTCATGGTGACGTTCCTGTTCGGCGGCCTGACCGGCGTCCTGCTGGCCAGTCCGCCCGTCGACTTCCACGTGTCGGACACCTACTTCGTGGTGGCCCACTTCCACTACGTGCTGTTCGGCACCATCGTGTTCTCCGCGTACGCCGGCATCTACTTCTGGTTCCCGAAGTTCACCGGCCGCTACCTCGATGAACGGCTCGGTCGGCTGCACTTCTGGCTCACCTTCATCGGCTTCCACCTGACGTTCCTGGTCCAGCACTGGCTCGGCGCCGAGGGCATGCCGCGCCGCTACCCCGACTACCTGCCCAGCGACGGGTTCACCACCCTGAACACCGTCTCCACGATCGGCTCGTTCGTGCTCGGCGCGTCGATGCTGCCGTTCGCCTACAACATGTACAAGTCGTATCGGTTCGGCGAGATCGTCACCGCCGATGACCCGTGGGGGCACGGCAACTCCCTGGAATGGGCCACCTCCTGCCCACCGCCGCGGCACAACTTCACCTCGATCCCGCGGATCCGCTCCGAGCGCCCGGCCTTCGAGTACCACTACCCACACCTGCTCGAACGCCTGCAGGCAGAGGCGCACTCCGGCCACGCGCCGTCCGGCCCGCCGTCCGTGACCGCATCGCACGGCCAAGGGTGAACGGTTGCTACGAATCCGGTCGGTCGGGTTGGCCGGCTGGCGGCGCCACGGAGGAGATGATCAGCGCGGCCAGCGGGGTGACCGCGGCCCAGGCGCCCCAACGGTGGAACAGGTAGCCGGCCAGGCAGGCGGCTCCCAGGTAGCAGGCGAGCACGGCGATGCGCCGGTACGGGCGCCCGTCCGGCTGTTTCGACGGGTGGCGGCGCAGCCCCTGGGCGAACCAGGTTGCGACGGCGGTCCACGTGCCGGTGATGTAGGTGGTGCTCACGCCGACGTCGAGCCGGGTGATGGTGGCGCTCTGCCAGCCCATTGCGGCGCTCACCAGCGCGATCAATCCGAGGCGGGGACCGCCCTGCACCGGAGCGTCGAGCGTCAGCCACCACGCGAGCGCCGCGGCGAGCAGCACCAGCTCGCAGCTCAGATCCACGCCTAGGGAACGGCGACCGGCCAGGGCGCCGCTCACCGCTGCGGCGACGACGAATCCGCCTAGTGCGACGGCTGATCCGGCGGCGCGGTGCCAGTCGCCGGTCGTCAGTCCGATGCCCAGCAGCACGGTATTGCCGGTCATGTTGGCCGGGAAGACATGATCCAGCCCGAGGTAGCTCACCGCGTCGGTGCTGCCGGCGGCAACGGTCAGCAGCATCAGCAGGGTGCCGACTCCGACGCGGTGCCTCACCTCATTCGGGGTGCTTGTCTTCAGCGCGGTCGCGGACCTTCGAGACGATGCGCGAGGCCGCCTCGCCGAGCCTGCTCGGGACGAAGTGGCCCGGGCTGGCGTCGAAGCTGGCCTCGTCGAGCACGTCCTTGACCATCTGCAGTGCGATGCGGTTACGGTTCGGCGTCCCCTGCCGCAGCGCTTGGGTCAGCTTGGTGACCTGGTCGCGCTGCACCTTGGCCGGCATCGGCGGCTCGTGCGGGTCGACGACGCACTCGATGATGACCGGACCGTCCCACGACAACGCCTCGGCCATCTGGTCCGCGCACGTGGTCGGGTCCTCGATGTGCATCCCGCGGGCGCCGCACGCCTCGGCGAACTTGACGAAGTCCAGCGGCGCGAAGTTGACCCCGTACTCCGGGTTGCCGAGGAACACCATCTGCTCCCACTTGATCAGCCCGAGCACGTCGTTCTTGACCACGACCACCTTGATCGGCAGCTGGTGCTGCACAGCCGTGAGGAAGTCGCCCAGCTGCATCGTCATCGAGCCGTCGCCGGTGAACACGACCACCTGACGGCCGGGGTAGGCGGCCTGAGCGCCGATCGCGTACGGCAGCCCGGCCGCCATCGAGCAGTTCGTCCCGGAGAAGGAGAACAGCTGATCGTGCCGGATCTTGATCTGCCGGGCCGCCCACGTGGTGACCGTGCCGGAGTCGCCGCAGATGATCGCGTCGGCGGCGAGCGCCCGGTTGACCGCGTGCGCGGCAACCTGCGGTTTCATCGGAGTGTCCTGGCTCGTGCCGCGCTCCTCGATCAGCTCCCACCAGTCGCTCATCCCGTCCTGCGCCTGCTTGAGGAACGTGCGGTCCTCGTTGCGGCCGAGCAGCGGCAGCAGCGCGGCCAGCGTGGCCCGCGCGTCGCCCGCGAGCGGCACGTCGACCGGGTAGCGCAGCCCGATCCGTTCGGGCTTGTCGTCGATCTGCACGCACACCGCCTGGCCGGGGGCCGGGTAGAACTCGATGTACGGCATCGTCGAGCCGACGATCAGCAGCGCGTCGCACTGCTCCAGCGCTTCCTCACTCGGGCGGGACCCGACGAGCGCGATCGGGCCGGTGGTGTACGGGCTGTCGTCGGGCACGCAGTCCTTGCCCAGCTGAGCTTTGATGATCGGCGCCCCGAGCTTCTCCGCGACCGCTTCCAGTTCGGTACCGGCACCGCGCGCACCGGCGCCGGCCAGGATCGCCACCTTGGTGTGACCGGTCAGCACGGCGGCCGCCGCGTCCAGGTCCTGCCGCTGCGGTACCTGGATCGCGGGGCGGTACGTCGCGGAGGTGTGCCCCTGCACGTTGCGGGCGAAGCGCTGACCGCCGTCGGCCGGAGCCGACTGGAAGTCGATCGGGAAGGCGAGGTGAGCCGGTCCGCGCTGGGTCAGCGCGGACCGCACCGCGTAGTCCACCACGTTGGTGACGTGCGCCGGGCCCATGATCCGCTGGTTGTAGATCGCCACGTCGTTGAACAGGTAGTCGGTATTGACGTCCTGCAGGTAGCTCGTGCCGATCAGATCGTGGTAGCTCATCCCGGTGATGCACAGGATCGGTGCCTGCTCGGTACGCGAGTCGAGCATCCCGTTGAGCAGGTGCGCGGCGCCGGGGCCGGATGTGGAGAAGCAGACGCCCAGCTTGCCGGTGAACTTCGCATACCCGACGGCCGCCATCGCAGCGACCTCCTCGTGCCGGACGTGGATGTACGTCAACTCCTCATGGCGCGTCCGCAGCGACTCCATGAAGCCGTTGATACCGTCCCCGGGCAGACCGAAGATCGTGTCGACGCCCCACTGCATGAGTCGCTCGACCATGACATCGGATGCGGTGCGGTCCTCGCCCATCAGAGAACGTCCTGCGGGTTGGCCGCCGGCCGCGCGACCGGCACGCCACGCTCCCGGCTCCCGGCTGACGCGCGCGGGAACATCGGCATGATCGAACGCTCGTAGGTGCTGTTCAGCGCGAGCGCCCCGCCTGCATAGAACGCCAGCCCGGCCGAGATGATCAGGAACCAGCCGCCCGTCCAGCCGATCGCGGTGGGCATGCCCGCCAGGTTGCCTACCGCAGCCAGGCCATAGCCGGGGAACAGGGCGAGCAGCACCAGGACGAACGCGGCGTTCAGCTTGAACGAGGCGAGGAACAGGATGAACGCGATGTAGGCGAAGCAGAACAGGTCTATAGCGAGGAACAGCTTGGTGTCGTTGTTCTTCGGGAACAGCCCGATCGCCTGGAACAGGAAGTACGTCGACACGACGACGTTGTTCGCGCCGAACGAGCAGAACGCGGTGGCGGCGAACGTGTTGCCCTTGCGGTAGGCGACCAGGCCGCCGATGAACTGCCCGATCCCGCCGAAGACGAGCAGGGCGGGTACCGCGGCAAGCGTCGTGGACAGCGGCATTACACCCGAGATCGGCAGGGCCACGAGCAGCGTGGCGACGGCGAAGCCGAACAGGCTCATCGGGCCGGGCTCCCCGATCGAGGCCTCGGAAGTCTCCTGCAAGGCCTGTACCTGAGCGGTGGGCAGGTGCGAGAGCACCGGGCCCGCCTTCGTCCACGTCTGATGCAGCGGCATGCGCTCGGCGGCGGGTGACGCCGAACCGTTGGTGTAGGTCATGATTGGTCTCCCTTCGTGGACGGCGGGCCCAGTTGTCCGTCGTGGATCGCCATGGCGAGAACCTGCGCCAAGTGCAGGCCGGCCCGGTCCGTGCCGGACGAGATCTGGCCACGGCAGCTGAACCCGTCGGCCAGCACGAGCGTGTCCGGCGCGGCATCGCGGACCTTCGGCAGCAGCACGCGTTCGCCGGCTGCCGTCGACACCTCGTAGCGCTCGCCGGCCTCGTAGCCGAAGCTGCCGGCCATGCCACAGCAGCCTGAGTCCGGGATCTCGACGTCCAAACCCATCCGCTCGAGCAGGTGCTGCTCGTCGTCGAAGCCGATGACCGAGTGGTGGTGGCAGTGCGGCTGCACCAGCGCCCGGCGGTGCAGTCGCGGCACCGGCCAGTCGGCCGCGTGCTTGCTGAGGAACTCGGACAGCACGAAGCTCTGCGAGTGCAGGCGCTGGGCATCGGCGTCCTGCGGGAACATGTTGATCAGCTCGTCGCGGAAGACGGCCAGGCAGCTCGGCTCGAGCCCGACCAGCGGCGTCCCGTCCTGAAGCATGGGACGCAGCCCGGTCAGGACGCGGCGCAGGTAGCGGCGGGCGAGCGTCAGCATCCCGTAGTCGTAGAGCGGGCGCCCGCAACACAGCGCGCCCGGCGGCAGGAGCACCCGGAAGCCGGCCGACTCGAGCACCTCGACGGCGTCGATGCCGATCTCGGGGGAGAAGTAGTTGGTGAACGTGTCCGGCCAGAGCAGGACGGGTGGGGCCTCGGGATGCCGCGACTCGTGAGCGCCGAACCAGGACCTGAATGTCTCGGTCGCGAAGCGGGGGACCTCACGCTGCTGGGCCACGCCGCCGACCGCCTTGACGGCCGCGCTCAGGCCCGGCGCGTGCGTTGCCGCGTTCGCCAGCCGGGGGACGTGCGAAGCCAGCCGGGCCCACTTGTCGATCAGGCCCAGTGCGTAAGCCTGGCGCGGACGCAGCCGGCGCCGGTAGTGATGGTGCAGGAACTCGGCCTTGTACGTGGCGATGTCCACCCGCACCGGGCAGTCACCGCGGCAGCCCTTGCAGGCCAGGCACAGGTCCAGCGCCTCCTTGACCTCTTTGTTGCGCCAGCGACCCTCGACCGGTCCGGCAGCCTGGCTCATCTCCTGGAGCAGCCGCGCGCGGCCGCGGGTCGAGTGCTTCTCCTCACGGGTGACCATGTAGCTCGGGCACATCACCCCACCCTCGAGGTGACGGCACGCACCGACGCCGAAACACCGCCCGGCGGCAACGGCGAAGCTGCCCCCGTCCTGCGGGTACGCGAACGCCGTCTTCAGCTGCAGCGGCCGGTATTCGGTCCCCTCGCGCAGATGTGAGTCCAGCGGATACGGGTCGATCAGCTTGTGCGGGTTCATCTTCGCGGACGGGTCCCAGACCCGCTTGAAGTCCGCGAACGCCCGCATCAACTCCGGGCCGAACATCTTCGGCCACAGCTCGGCCCGCCCGTGACCGTCACCGTGCTCACCGGACAGCGAACCCCCGTAAGACACCACCAGGTCGGCGGCCTCCACCATGAACCGGCGGTAGCTCTTGATGCCGGCCTCGGTGCGCAGGTCGAAGTCGATCCGGCAGTGCACGCAGCCCTGGCCCCAGTGCCCGAACATGACGCCGTCGTAGTCGTGGCGGCCGAGCAGCTTCTCGAAGTCGCGCAGGTAGTCACCGAGCCGCTCCGGCGGCACCGCGGCGTCCTCCCAGTTGGGCCAGCCCATGTGCCCGCCGAGCGAGAGCGGCATCCGGGTCGAGCCCACGCCGTGCTTGCGGGCCTCCCAGATCGACGTCTCGGCCTCGGGGTCCTCGTACAACCTGTGCGTGGGCGCGCTGGCCCGCTTGCCCAGCTCCGCGAACAGCTGCTCGGCCTTGGCGTCGGCCTCCTTCTTGCTCTCGCCGCCGAACTCCACCAGCAACCAGCTCCTGCCCTCGGGCAGCAGGTCGGCGCCGCCGAAGTTCATGTCCTTGGCGTGCAGGTGATCGAGCACCTCCTGGCTCATGAACTCCAGCGCGATCAGGTCGTGCTCCATCAGCCAGGCCACGTCGTCGCCGGAGGTCGGGATGTCGGGGTAGCCGAGCACGACCAGCGAGCGTTCCGGCGGCGAGTGCACCAGCCGGCAGGTGGCGCCGAGGGTCAATGCGCACGTCGACTCCGACCCGACGAGCGCGCGGGCGACGTGGAAGCCGTTCTCGGGAAGCAGTTGGTCCAGGTTGTAGCCGGAGACGCGGCGCGGGATGTCCGGCATCCCAGTGCGGATCGCGTCGGCGTAGGTGTCCCGGATGTGCTTGAGACCGGCGTAGATCGCCCCGCGCCGGCCACCGGCAGCGATGATCTGAGCCAGCTCGTCCTCGCCGGTCGCGCCGACTCGCATCCTGGTGCCGTCGTAGGTCAGCACGTCCAGCTCATCGATGTTGTCGACGGTCTTGCCGGCCATGACCGAGTGGGTGCCGCAGGAGTTGTTGCCGATCATCCCGCCGAGCGTTGCGTGATCGTGCGTTGCCGGGTCGGGCCCGAAGGTCAGGCCGTGGTCCTCGGCCGCGTCGCGCAGCGAGTCACAGATGACGCCGGGCTGGACCCGCGCCGAGAAGGCCTTCGGTTCGAGCGCTTCGATCGCGTCCATGTGCTTGGAGAAGTCGAAGACAACCGCGGCGTTCACGGTCTGCCCGGCCAGTCCCGTCCCGCAACCTCGTCCGAAGATCGGTACGTCATGGCGGCGGCACACCTCGACGGCCGCGATCACATCGTCCGCGTCGCGGGGTATCACCACGCCGATCGGCGTCTGCCGGAAGATCGACGCGTCGTAGGAGTACAGCGCCCGGTCGCCGGGCGTGAACCGCACCTCGCCGCGAACGACCTCCCGCAGCTCACCTGCCAGCTGCGCGCTAGGAGCACCCGAATCGTCCATGCGATCTCCCCGACCGGAAAGCGGCCATACCCGCCAGGACGCTGTTCGCCTCGGCACAGCCCGTCATCAAGCGCCTACCCGGTTTGGTGAATCTCTATCGCAACGCGATAGTTTGTCTCCTCTGACAGGACGCGTTCGAGCGGTTGCGCACCGCCAGCCAGAACAGCAACCGCGAGCTCCACCACTACTGCACCGTTCGCGCGCCGGTGTACTGCAGCGAGTGCGCGGCGGCGGCGACGTCGCGGGGATAGGTTCGTCGTCCGATCGTGAGCACGATGACGGCAGCGGCGAACAGCGTGATCAGTGACAGCAGGAAGGTGTACTCGAGTCCGCGGCTGGCACCGAACACGGTGCCGGACAGGAAGCCGAACAGGACCGGGGCGAGCGCGTCGGCGCAGTTGCGCAGGACGGTGCGGACGGCTTCCGCCCGTCCCCACATGCGCGGGTGGATGATGTCCAGTCGGGCGGCGTCCAGCGGCGGGTTCGCCGCGCCGAGGAACAGGGTGGCTGCGGTCAGCAGCGGTACCGCAATCCAGATCGAACTGGTCACCAGCGCGGGGATGAACAGCAGGGCGGCGACCAGGACGGCAGCGCCCGGGACCTCGACCCGCCCCGTGAGCCGCCCGTGTCGCAGCAGCCGATCGGCCAGCCGCCCGCCGGACAGCACCCCGATGAGCGCGCCGATGCCGAGAACCAATGTCAGGGACGTCGCCACGCTCTGGGACACGCCGTAGTGCTGTTTGGCGAACTCGACCGCGAATCCACGCAGCCCGGAGAAGAAGAAGTAGCCGAGCGCGGAGGCCACGATGAGGACCACGTTCGTCCGTACACGTAGCACGTAGCGGACCGCTTCGATCAGCGGCATCCGTTCGGGATCGCTCGCGAGCACCGCCTCGCGCCGCGGCTCGATCGCCTGGCTGCGTGCCAACTCGTGCGCCCGGTTGTCATCCGTCGCAGTTCCGCTCTCTGGTCGGCCCGAGGAGTACGCGGCGCAGTCGCCGGTTGCGATCGCGTCTCCGGCGCGGATCTGTGTTGCGCCGGCGGGCATCCGGCTCGGTCCGCCGCGTGCTGGTTCGGGCAGGCGGTGCACCAGCCACCAGACACCCGCGCTCGGGATGGCCAGGGCGAGGAACGGCGCCCGCCAGGAAAGGTTGGCCAGCTCCCCGGCCACGACGAATCCGAAGCCGGCGCCGATCAGTTCGCCGGAAAGCACGTAGCCGTAGATCTTGCCCCGCTCGCGTTCGGGGAAGTAGTCGCCGATGAGCGATGCGATGGCGGGACCGGCCAGCGCGGTCACCACTCCGAGCCCGACGCGGGCCAGCAGCAGGAACACGAACCCGGTGGCCAGCGCCGACAGTGCCATCGCCACGGCCCAGCACAGGACTGCGGCCGCGAGCAGCCGGGTGCGCCGCATCCGGTCGACGAAGATCCCGGCCGGAATCGTCGCCGCGGCCCCGACCAGGCCGGTGACGGTCAGAAGCAGGCCGATGTCCGTCTTGCTGATGGACAGGCCGGCTTGCAGCTGCGTCGCGTTCGCGCCCACGGTCGCCTTGTCCGCGCTGTCCAGGGCCAACACGCAGGCCAGGACGACGACCACGTGCCGGCGGGCCGGCCCACCGACGAGCCGGTCCAGCCGCGCCGTCGCGGTGTGCGCCAGGGCGCGGACCGGGGTGCGCATCACACGTGGCGGTAACGGGATTCCACGAACATGTACAGCCCGTAGACGCCGAGTGCGACTGCCAATGCCCACAGCAGGTAGCCGCCGGATGTAGTCGCGGCGAACAGCCGTACGGCGCCGTCGACGCCCTGGCCCTGCTCCGGGTCGTTCTCGATCGCCGCGTGGAGGACGAACCAGCCGACGAGCGCGAACAGGCCGGCGCGGCCGAGATATCCGAGGGTGCCGAACACCATCGTCACCTCCCAGGTCGGACGGGCCATGGCGCCGCGGTCCAGCCGGGGCCGGAAGCTGCGGCGGGCAGCGCGAGAGACCAGAAAGGCGGCGATGATCACCAGGATCGTCCCGAGCTCGCCGAGCCAGATCCAACCGCCGGGCCACCGCAGAACGGCCGCGGCCCACTCCGCGTGCTGCCGGTCGGCCTGAGCGGAGGTCTGCGAGCCCCCGCTGCTCGACGACGCAGTGGCGAAGCAGTAGCCGCTGAACGCTCCGTACACCACGAAACCCCACGCCGACAGTGCGCGGTCACCCCATCGCTTGGCCAGTGGCGTCTCGTCGTCGTGGTGCAGCACCGCGTCCAGGACGCTGAACAGGGCGTACAGCAGCAGCCCGACGGCCAGGATGACCAGCACCGGCGTGCCCCCACTCTGCGACGCGACTGCCTGCGCGACGCCCGGCCCGCTCGCCGGCTTGGACATCGACGAGGAACTCAGCGCGCCGAGCGCAACCCTGGCCACCAGGTAGGCGAGCAGCAGGTACACCACGCCCCGCGCCGCCAACCCGACCCGGACGGCGACTTCGGCCCAGCGATTGCCGGCCACCGCACGGGCCCATCGGCGCACGCTGCCGTCGCGGCGAACGGGTGAGGGTGCCAGCCTGCCGCGCGCCGTCGAACCGCTGCCACGCCGGCCCGTCGCGTCGTGGGACGTTGCGCTGACCACGATGACGCCTACCCGCCCGTCGGCCCCACCGAAACGTGCTCGCCTCCCGGCGACCGAACCAGCCGCCGAGGCCGGCTCAGCCGGCGGCGACTGAACAGGGTGTCCCGCGGGTAGACCTATGAGCGGTATCGCGCCGCGAGAGTGAGGAGAGGCCATGAGCACCAGCGACGAGAACGAGGTCATCGAAGAGATCACGGAGCACGGCAAGGAATCGACCGACCCGGCCGGCGACGCGCAGCGTGAGGATGATCGCCGAGACGAGAGGGGCGATTCAGTGACCGACGCGCCCAAGGACTGAACGTTGCTACGGACCGTCGTTGTCCCTTACGAGGGGGCAGCCTGCTCCGCGGTGAGGCGTTCGCGCTGCGGGACGACGGTGTATTTCGGGTCGCGGGTGGAGGCTCGACCGGCTTCGAAGATGCCGAAGCGGGTGAGGGCCGATCCGGCCAGCAGCGCGGCCCCGGACACCGCGGCGCCCAGTCGGCTGCGCCGGGCCGCGGTGACTGCACCCACCGCGCCGACGCCGGTCAGCGCCTTCGCCGTTCGCAGCAGGATGCCGGCCTTGCCGTCCTTGAACGTCTCGCCGGCCAGGCCGGACTGCTTCTCCATCGCGGTGCTCGCGATCAGTTCCAGCGCCGCTCTGCAGGCAGCGGCACGACGTGCCGGACCGGCCTGGGGGCATGGCGAGCCGATCAGGGCGAGCCCGGCCCTTGAGGAACAACGGAACGAAAAGTCCCGCTAAGCCACTGGGGGGCGCCGGGGCGTCAGTCTGACGGGACGGCGGCGAGGTGGCGGTAGACGCTGGCGCGGGAGACGCCGAGGGCTTTGGCGATCTGGGTTGGGCTTTCACCGTTGGCGCGGCGGGACGCAGCGGCGGCGAGCTTGTCGGCGTCCATGACGACCGGGCGGCCGCCGACCCGGCCCTGTGCGCGGGCGGCGGCGAGGCCGGCCATCGTGCGTTCGCGCAGCATGTCTCGCTCCAGTTCGGCGAAGGCGGCCATCATCGTGAAGAAGAACTTGCCCTCGCCGGACGGGGTGTAGGTGCCGGCGAGGCGGCCGGTGAGGATGCGCAGCCCGATCTCGCGCTCGTGCAGGTCGTCGGCGAGGGTGAGTACCTCCTTGACCGAGCGACCCAGACGGTCGAGCTTCCACACGCACAGCGTGTCCCCGGCCCGCAGGTAGTCCACGGCGGCGATCAGCCCGGGCCTGTCCTTGGCGCGGCTGGAGATCTTGTCCTCGAAGACGCGGACGCATTCGACCTCGGCGAGAGCGTCACGTTGCAGGCGGGTGTCTTGTGGAAGCGACGAAACGCGCGCGTACCCGACTGTGCTCGACGATCTCGGCTTGGGCATAAGCGAAATCGTCTCATAATTCATCTCAGAAGGTCGAGTGCCCACGCCGGGTTGTGAGACGTCTTGTGGACGCCGAGCGGGCCGGAATCGGGATCTGAGCCGACCGTCTCACAATCCTTCGTTTTAGAAGACACAGACGTCGGCGTCGGTGCCCTTTGAAATTTCGGCGCTTCCGGGATTTCCGTGGGTTAGGGGGTTGCCGGGTAGAGCTGTACTCCGCCGAGGTGGAAGTAGATCGCGGTCTTGAAGTGCTTTCGGTTGCGGTAGCCGCGGGCTGAGACCCGGATCGCTTGGATGCGGGAGTTCAGTCCGTCGGCGTTGGTGATGCGGTGCTTGAAGTAGGACAGCAGCCCGGCCTGGTGGCGTTTGAGCGTCTTTTCCGCCTCGATGATCATGTCCCGACCCACCTCCCACGGGCTCACCAATCCCAGCAGATGGCGGTATAACTCGGTGTCGCGCACGCAGCAAATCCTGCCGCTCAACGCGCATCACGCCCAGAGCGGACCCCACGCAGCGGCCATCAGGAGGCGCCGTAGGTCCCTGTCAGCTGGATTTGATTAGGTGCATTCGTATGGACGATCGCAGCGACCTGCCGCTTCGACTGCGCCTGCCACAGCCACCGGTCCACATCCACCTGCAGCGCATATGAGCGCCCCCGTTCCCACTAGGCCGCCTTCGGTGAAGCTAGACGCATACCCACCTGCTGTGTGGTCACCGCCGGAGAGGGCATAGTCGGCCATTCCTACCGCGCCGCCGATGAAGGGCAGAGTTAGTCCAAAGCTAGGTGGTCACCGGGTTTAGCGCGCAGGATTTGTATTCCTCGCACGAAAGTCAAGAGCGCAAACGCGACACCAATAATCATAAGCGTGCCTGCGACCGCGCCAATTGACGGTTGATTCTGAGCAAAAAGGATCACAATTCCGCAGACAATAAATGTCACTCCCGCCAAGCCATCTATTGCTCCAACGAACGTCAACGCTAGTCCGACCTCTCCATGTTGCGTCAACGCTCTCTCCCAAGCCGGGCTGTTGCGACGTTTACGGTCAGGCGCGTTCGGGCCGTATCGTTTTAACATCCATCTTTCGGGTGGGAGTAAGCCATATCGCCCACGACTATTTCGAGTGTTCATCTATGGAATCGACCTTTGCGCCCGTGGTTAGCATGCAATTGTCTGTCCGTTCCAACTACCGCGGATCTGCGGCTCTACAGCCGCTGCGTTCGAACTATCAGGGGCAAACGATGCGCCTATGTCCGTAACCGTCCCAGCAATGCCAACCAGCGCTCCAAATGCTCCGACTCCCCCAAGGATGCCTGCAGTTAAAGATTCGGCTTCGGCCGAGATCAGTCCGGCGTCGCCTAGAAACCCGGCGCCTGAGGCGATAAGACCGACTGCGCCGAACCCGAGCCCAAGGCAGGCGGCCGGGTCATGATGCCCGTGGAAGCATGGCCCGTAGTCGAAGGCTGTGGCAGCGGCGCCCGTAGTCAACGACACACCTCCGAGGAGGAGGCCGGCACCGGCGACGTCTGCGAGCGCGCCCACTCCAGTCGCAGCGGCAATGACGCCGAGTCCGATTCCGATTACGACCTTGTGTTTTGCGACGAAGTGCGCCGCGCTGCAGGCCCATCCAAAACCTGACCAGCAGAGGCCGGTGGGGTCGATGCCGTTGAGGGGGTTGTCGTCGACGTAGATGTAGGGCTGCCGGGTGGTGGCTAGCGCTGGGTCGATGGTGAGGAACTGGGCGGTCGTCGGGTCGTAGTAGCGGTTTTGGAGGTAGATGAGCCCTGTTTCGGGGTCGGCGTATCCGGCTCCGTATTGCAGGGGAGTTGAGGCTGTGCCGGCGTGGGTCGCTTGCCCGTAGGTGGTGTAGCTGTAGGTACCGGTGACGGCGCCGCTGCTGTTGGTGAGGGCGACGGTGGAGGCGTTCTGGTCGAGGACGTAGTAGCAGGTGCCGGTGCTGCCGGTTTGTTCGATGGGTAGTCCGCCGGGGCCGTAGAGGTAGTCGGTGCTGCCGTCGGTGAGCAGAATGGCCGCGCCGGCGAGAGTCTCCCAGGAGAATGCGGTGGTGGTTCCGGCGACGGTTTTGCTGGCGCGGAGCCCGCTGCCGTCGTAGGTGTAGCTGCCGGCGCCGGCTCCGGTGGTGGCGGTGGTGAGTTCGCCGGCTTGGTTGTAGGCGAAGCTGGACGCGGTTCCGGCGGCCGGGGTGGTGTTGGTGCGTTGTCCGTCGGTGTTGAAGGTGTAGCTGCTCGCCCCGGCGGGTGTGGTGGTGCACGGGTTGCTGCTGGTTGTGGTGCTGGTCCAGCACAGCTGTCCGGCCGGGTCGAACTTCTGAGTGGCGCCCGGGAGGACGGTGGGGTTGTGCGCGGGGTCGTAGCCGTAGCTGCCGCTGCTGTCGGTCTTGACCTGCTGCAGGGCGGTGTAGCTGTAGGTCTGCGCGGCGCCGGTGAGTTGCCCGGACGGGGTGCGGGAACTGACTTGGCCGGCGTTGTCGCGGCCGTAGGACAGGGCCCCGAGCATGGTGCCGCCTTGGGCCAGGGTGGTGGAGGTTTGCTGTTCGGCGGTGTTGTACCCGTTGGTGACGGAGTCCCCGTTCGGGTAGGTCGTGGCGGTGTTCGCGCCGTCGGGGTTGTACCCGAAGGTGGTCTGGTTGCCGGCCGCGTCGGTGACCGAGGCGAGCTGGTCGCCGGTGTTGAAGCCGTTGGTCACGGTGGAGCTGTCGGGGTACGTGATCGAGGTCGGGTTGCCGTCACTGTCGTAGCCGTAGGCGACGGCGGCTCCGGCGCCGTTGACGGCCGAGACCAGCTCACCGAAGGTGTCGTAGCTCCAGTTGCTGGTGCCGGTGCCGTCGGTCATGGTGGTGCGCCGTCCGTCGCCGTCGTAGCCGATGCCGGTGACGTTCGGGGTGACGCCGTCGGAGTAGCTGATAGCGGTGACCCGGCCGGCCGGGTCGTAGCTGGTCGTGGTGCTCGCTCCGGCCGGATCCTTCATGGTGGTCGGGTGTCCGACGGTGTCGTAGCCGGTGGTGGTGACGCGGTTGTCGGGGTTGGTGGCGGTGCTCTGCCGGCCTTGGGCGTCGTAGCCGTAGCTGGTGATCGCCCCGGCCGCATCCTTGACGGTGTTGACGGTGCCGTCGCCGTTGTAGGTGGTGGTGATGGTCGTGGTGTCGGCGCGGGTCACGATGGTCTGCTGGTCGGCGGCATCGAAGGTGTACTTGGTCAGGTTCCCGTCACCGTCGGTGCTGCTGGTCGTGTCACCGTCGGCGTCGAAGCTGGCTTTGCTGGTGTGCCCGAGCGGGTCGGTGGTGATCGTGACGTGCCCGTACAGGTCGTGGGCGTAGGTGGTGCAGCCGGTGGCCGGCGGCGCGCAGGACGTGGTGACGCCGGCGGCGGTGCCGGACGGGGCGACGGTGCTGGTCAGCCAGCCTCGGGCGGTGTCGTAGCCGGACAGCGTCTTGTGCCCGAGCGGGTCGGTGCTGCTGGCGAGGTCGCCGGCGGTGTCGTAGGTGGCGGTGCTGGTGTTGCCGTTCGGGCTCACCACCCGAGTCCGGTCGGCGGGGTGGGCGGTGTCGTCGTAGAAGAAGTTGGTGGTCCGGGTCGGTGCTGGGCCGAAGTTGCCGGTCTGCGATTCGGCGACGTTGTTGGCCTCGGTGACCGTGGTGGAGGTCAGGTCACCCCAGGTGAACGTGCCGGTGTTAGACCCGACGTGGTTGGCCTGGTCGTACAGGTTGACGGTGGCGACGCCGGTCGGGTCGATCGTTTCGGTGACGTCGCCGGTGTTGTCGTAGAGGTAGCTGGTGGTGTGCCCGTCCGCGTCCGAGGAGGAGATCTTGTTGCCGTGATCGTCGTAGGAATAGGTAGTCAGGTTCCCGGCCGGGTCGGACATGGTGGACACGCCGAGGCTGATCGGGTCGTAGGTGTAGGACCAGGTCGCCGCAACCGAGGATCCGTAGCCCTTCGTTTCCTTGGTCAGCAGGCCGCCGCTGTAGGTGTCCAGGGTCTGGTGCCCGGACGGGTCGGTGACCAGCGTCTGCCCGGCCAGCAGCGACGGAGAGGACGATGGCCCGTAGGTGAAGGTGGTCTTGCGGCCGTCCGGGTCGGTCTGGGTCAGCACCCGCTCGCTGCTGTCGTAGGTCATCGCGGTGACCGCCCCGGTCACGCCGTAGTTCTTCGGGGTGCGGAACGAGGTCATCAGGTGCGTCGTGGTGTTGTAGGCGTACTGCGCCCGGTCGTCGCTGAGTAACGACGGGGAGCGGGTCGAACCGACCCCGTAGACGTCGGTCAGGTCGTTGGACGTGTCGTAGGCGTAGGTGACGGTCCGCCCGGCGGAGTCCTTGACCTGCGTAATGTGCCCGGAGGTCGTCGAACTCCACGTCAGCGTGTACACCCGCCCGGCCGGGTCGGTGATCGTGGACAGCTGCCCGGACGTGTTGTAGGCCAGGCTGGTCTTGTACGGGGTGGAGGCGTGGGCGCCGGCCAGATCCTGCTCCGAGGTCAAGTGCCCGGTGGCGGTGTCGAAGGTGAAGATCTCCCGCCCGCGCCGGGTGTAGGTGTAGGTGGTGCCGGACTTGGTCAGGGTGGCGTCGTTGCGGGGCTCGGTCGTCGTGTACACCCCGGCCGCGTCGGTGAACGCGACCTGGGAGCCGTCCTCCTGGCTGATCGTGACTGCGCCGGTGGTGCCGTTGGTGGCGGCTTTCAGGTTGTAGGAGAACGTCCAGCCGTACCCGAACGGCCCGTTGACCGCGAGGGCCTTGTTGGGGCCGTTCGGGTCGGCGGTGGCCTCGGTGTAGGTGCGGGCGAAGTCCAGCGGCACCCCGCGGCCCGGAGTTGCCAGGTCGGTCCAGCTGTCGCCGTAGTAGCCGGTGGCGGTGTCGACCGGGTCACCGGCGGTCCGGGCGACGCAGCCGCACTGCACCCAGGCCGGGTTGGAGCCCTTGGGGGCGTCCTGCACGCCGGGTGGTCCGCCGATCGGGGTGCCGGGGGTGCCGCCCTCGGGGACGAACGCGACCGCGTCGTAGGCGACGTCGAAGTTGTAGTTGCCGCTGTTGCCGTGATCCACGATCGGCGATTGGTTGGTGAGTACGACGTTGCCGCCGTTCTGCATGGCGAAGGTGCCGATGGTGACCCACTGTTCGGAGTTCCAGGCCTGGTTGACGCGGATCTTCCACGGTGACGCGGTGCCGCCGGGGTTGATCGTGTACACCACGTTGGTCGCGGTCGCGCCCAACGCCGGCAGGTGGATCTTCACCTTGTAGTACTGCAGCGAGGGCAGGTTCGGCGTCCAGGTGCCGGTGTTGATCAGGTTCGGGTTGGTGCCGTCCTCGGTGTGGGTGAACAGGATCCGGCCGCCGAACCCGGAGCCGAGCTGGTGGGTGTCGATGTCCCCGATCGGGTCGCCGTTGCTGTCGGTGCCGGGCGCGTAGGTGAAGGTGCCGTTGGAGGACCAGTTCGAGGAGCCGCAGCCCATCAGGTTCACCGGCGGCGAGGGCTGGTCGTCGACGATGACTGCGTTCGACGGCACCTTGGTCGTGTCCAGGCTGCAGGTCGGAGCCTGGTTCGGGCTGGGGTCGCCCGGTTCGTTGCCGCCGCTCACCTCATAGGCCGACGTGGCGCCGGTGGTGCTCACGTTCGGGATCCAGGTGGCGGGCTGGTGCCACCAGCATTCGAAGTCGTCGTACATGCAGTGGCTCGCGCCCGGGTTGGAATGGTTGGTTTTCGTCGGGTCGCAGTTGTTCGCCGCCAGGGTGCAGAAGCTCGCGAACGGCGCGATCTGCAACCAGGACTGGCCGCCGTGATAGTCCGGCGGGTTGTAGGCCGGGCCGTTGTCGCGGATCAGCGCGGAGCCCATCCAGCCCATGATCCGTTCCTGATACGGCCAGGACGAGGGGTGTTTCGCGTCGTCGTAGGTCAGCTGCAGATAGGGCGCCCGGTTCGGGGGGTAGTCCAGGTTGTCGGGGTTGTTGGCCCAGCCCATGCCCCAGGTGCCGTCGGCGCCGGTGCACGTCGGTCCGGGGGTGCAGCCGTTCGGGTTCAGCGAGCCGGTGGGCTGGATGCCGGAGTTGTAGGCCCAGGCGGCGAAGTACCAGTTCTCCAGGTAGCGGGGGTCACCGTTGTTGGCGATGATCCCGTCCGAGTACAGCTGGTTCCACGTCGATTCCAGGATCTGCAGGCCGGCGACGATGTTCTCCTGATAGTCGACCGCGATCTTCGCCTGCCCACGCGCGGAGTACATGCTGTCGCCCACGTGCATGCCGTCGGTGACCTGTCCGATGCCGTAGCCGCAGTCCGCGCCGGCGTAGTTGATCGACACGATGTCGCCGGCCGCGCCGTAGTAGTCGGCGATCAGCGGGTCGCTGGAGGTGCCCTCCGGGGCGTGCCAGGACGCCTGGGACCAGTTCGACTCCTGCGCCATGATCGCCTCATACACCGAGCGCGGGACGGTGTTCCAGGAGTCACCGGCCGGATGCGTCAGGCCGATCAGCGGGAAGTCGTCGTTCGGGGCGTAGCCGGCGAAACCCATGTTCGCAAACCCGGCCGGCCGGGAGTAGCCGTTCGCCGACGTCAACAACCCTTGTTCGGCCAGCTGCGCGGCCCAGTTGACCTGGGCCGGCGAGGGCTGCATCACCTGCCGGGTCGGGTCCAGCCGCGGCACCGCGCAGGTCGGCGACTGGGCGGTCTGCGTGCTCCGCGGCGACGTGTTCGGGGTGCTTGTCTTCGGCGTCGTCGTGGTCTTGGAGGTTTTGGTGGGGGCGGCGTCGCCGCGCGGAGACGGGTGTCCGACCGGGACGGTAGCGGGACTGGCCGTGGCGGCGCCGGGCGGGATGAACGAGGCCGTCCCCAGCGTGGCCCGGATCGAGGTCGGCGCGTCCCTGGCGGTCAGGACGGTGTCGGTCGCGGTCGCGCGGACCAGGGTCCCGGCCGTCTTGCCCTTCGGCGGGCCGAACAGCGCGTCGCCGTCCAGTGACGCCGCGGACGCTCCGGTGGGCAGGCCGCTGTCGTTCAGCACGCGTACCCCGGCCGTGGCGGCTGCGGCGGGGTCCGTCGAGCTGGCACCGGCCAGCAGCGTGTGACCGGCCCGGCCCGCGAACAGCTGCATCCGGGTCAACGGCCCGCCGCCCAGTCGGGTCAGTCGACCGTGGTTCTCGTGGAAGGCGGTCGAGGTGCTCGCCGTCGGGGTGGCGGTCAGGAAGGACAGGCCACCGTCTACGGCTGGGTGCAGGTCGAACACATCGGCGGGTGCCGCCGCCAGAACAGTCGGCTTGCCGGCAGCCGAGAGGGCGACGATTTGTGAGCCCACCACACCGACCACGCCCCCGGCTGCGGGGACGGCCGAGGTCACCTGACCGGTAACCTTCACCGTCTGCGTCACAGTGCCGGTGGCCAGATTCGCGGTGACCAGCTCCGTGACCGCGTCGTTGCTGCCCAGGTTGAGGGTGAAGGTGGCCGTGTCCCCGGTCCCGCACCCGGGCGAGTAATACTTCAGCCCCACACCGGACGCGACCGGCAGCACCTTGCCGGTGGCCAGGTTGACCGTATAGGCGAACGCGCCCCGGTCCCGGGCGGTGGCCAGGTTGACCACCGAGGTCGGCAGCACCGCGACCGCGGCGTAGCGGCCGTCACCAGAAAGACACTGATAGCCCGTCCACGACGCTTCATCCAAGCCGGCCGGGTGCAACAGCGCGATCTCGCGCCACGCGAAACCAGCCGTCTCCCGGCCCACCTCCAGGTGATAACCGGCTGCGTCGCCCCACCCGTCGACCGCGGTGTCGCTCGAGCGGGCGGCCGCCGGGCCGAACACTGCCCGCTGCGCCAGCGGGGCGGCCCGGGGCGACTGCCTCACCGGTGCGGATGCCGTGCGCGGTGGTGTGGCCGCGGACGCGGTGGAAACGGTCAGCGTCACGGCGACCAGCGCCGCGAGGATGGCCGAGCCGCCCCGGATCGCCGATCGGCGTCGATGGCCGCTTCCCGACGAGTGCTGGCGGATCGGGTTGCGGGCAGCTGTGATCGACACCAGGGCACTCCAAGCGGGCACGTCTCGGCGGACGCATGTGGGGGGAGGCGGTAGTTCCGGCGAACTCCGCCAGGCAGGCACGCTAAGCGAGAGCGAAGGCGATATGCAAATCCGGTCAAGCCCGGACACAGCGGATGGCCGAGGCTGCCGGCTCACTTCGGTATGTGTCAGTCCCTCGCGTGCGGGTCCCGTAGCGGGCGCAGACCGGCGCCGCTGCGGGCCGCGAAGCTGTAGTGCCCGTGCACATTGATGTGACGACGCATGTACGGCGAGAGCCGGGCCAGATCGGCCTCAAGCACGGGGTAGCCGTCTGCGCGCAGCTGGATGATGGCCTGGTCGAGGTAGACGGTGTTCCACAGGGTGATGCAGTTGAGCACCAGCCCGAGCGCGCCCAGCTGGTCTTCCATCCCGTCGCGGTAGCCGTGGCGCAGTTCGCCGGTGTGGCCGTGGAAGACGTGCCGGGCCAGTGCGTGGCGTCCTTCGTTGAGGTTGCGCATCGCCTTGATACCGCGCCGGTACGCCTCGTCGGCGACGAAGGTGAGCACGTGGCGGGTCTTGAAGATCCGCCCGAAGTGCCCCAGCGCTTCGCCGAGCTGAGTCAGTGCGCCGCCCGGTGCCAACACCCGCAACGCGTCGTGCGCCGTGACGGCGCCGGTGTGGACGGAGGCGGCCAGCCGCAGCATGTCGGGCCAGTGCGCCGCGATCTTGGTTAGGTCGATGCGCCCGCGCGCCGCGGTGCTCAGCGGACCGTAGTTCGCGGCGGGGTCCGTGCGCCACAGTTTCTGGTCGGGCAGGTCGGCCAGCTGCGGCTGGTAGTCGAAACCGAGCAGCCGCAGCAGCCCGAACACGATGTCGCTGTAAGAGCCGGTGTCGGTGACGATCACCTCCGGGCGGGCGCCGCCGTCCTGGCTGTAGATCAAGTCGATCAGGTGCAGCGAGTCCCGCGGCGTGCCCGAGAGCACGCGCCCGGCCAGGCCGACCCCCTGGTCGGAGACCATGTTCAGCCAGGTCGCGCCCCGGCGGCGGCCGAAGTAACGCGGGTTCGGGCGGGCATCGACGGAGCGGACCGGCACGACGAACCGCATGCCGTCGACCGCGGCGACCAGCCCGCCGCCCCACATCTGGGCCAACTCGACGCCGGCTTGGGCGGCAATGAGGACCTTGTTCGCGGCGGCGTAGGTATCCGGGCGCAGGTAGTTCTGATCCACGTGGCTGAGCCGGGCCCGGGTCAGCGCCGGGTTGCCGTCGTCGATGATCGGCGCGAAGCCGACGTTGAGCGCATGCGCGCACAGCGCCGCCGTCACCGTGACGTTCAAGTTGGCCAGGCGCGTGACACCGCCGGAGACCGCGCCAAACGCGTCAAGGAAGCCCGGCTCCCAGCCGAGCACATCCAAGATCAGCTCGGGCACGTCCACCGGCGGCAACATCGCCTCCAACCGGGAGCGTAGGTCCGTCAGGCTCGGCGGGTCCGCGATGGCGTCGAGCCGAGCGACATGCAGGCGCCCGTCTGCGTCCACGCTGATCTCGCCCTGCTCGGCGACCGCGGCGGAGGTGTGCCGCCACGCCGCATCCAGCTCGCCGGCCTCCTCGGCCAGCCACGCTGCCGGCTCCTCGGGCAGTTGCAGCGCGTTCAGCGCCGGGCCCTTGGCCGCCTGCCACGCTGTGCCGGCGAGCAGCTGGGCACGCGGATCGGCCCACCTGCCCGACGCGGCAGCGAAAATGTTGCGGCGGGTCAAGTGTCGGTGGAACTGTTCCAACACGCAGAACACGTACCCGGCGCGATCCACCGTGCCCGCCGGCCGGCCAGCAGGGAACGTCAACCGCTGCCACCACCCCGCCGGCACGACGTCGACATCGACGCGACGGGCGTCGAGAAAGCCCGTCGGCACACGCACGCTCGGACGTGCCTCGAGTAGATTCGGCAGGGCCCGAAGGGCGGTCAGGACCGGTGCCGCCTCGGCGGTGGCGTCGAAGTCGACCACGCGGCACAACAAGGGCACGAACCCACGCACCACCGGATACCGGGCCAGCAGCCGCTCACGCCACTCGCCGTCCGGGTCGGCATCCGGCGGGGGCAACACCTCGGCCACGTGGTCAACCGCGGCCCGCAGCTCGGTGCGCGATACCACGTTCTCGATCGCGTCCCACACGAGATCCAGGCTGACCTGTCCGCCCCACTCGCTGGCCTCGAACAGCACGCTGACCGCGGCGGCCAACCGGCCGGCGTCACGCGAAATCCGTGGATAGCGGCGCAGCTTGTCCTTGCCCGACTCGCGCTCGGCGCGGGCCAGCAACTCGGTGCTCATCAACACCTCGAACAGATCCAACGCGTCATCGACCGCCCGGACCTCAAGTCTTCGCGCGGTCGCCAGCAGGGTCGCCGCCCGCCGCGGATCATCATGCCGGGCCAGCGCCGGAGCCTTCGCCGCCAGCCCGTAGCGGGCCAGCTCGACGACCCGACGCGCCGGGACCACGCCGAGATCCAACTCGCCCACGCCGAGACCGGCCAGCTCAGACACCCGATGCAGCGCCTTGACCATCCCCCGCCCGGACACCGTCCGAGGCCCAGCTCGCAGCTCCTCCAGCACCGAGCTGCGTCCACCGGCGGGCACCACAAGCAGGCTTTCCAACGCCCGGGCCTGCTCGGCACTGAGCAGCCCGGCCAGCGCTGCCCACAACCGTGCAGTCGCCGCGTCGCGCTCGGCGGCCACCAGGCGCGTCACCGTCGTCGCCCCGGGCAGCAGCACCAGCCGCTCCCGCAGCCACCCGACCGCGGCATCGAACAGCAGGCGCGGCCCGGTGCCGGTCGTCCACGCCAGATCGCCGACCCATTGGCGCAGCTCGCCCTCGGCGCTCGAGAACTCCCGATACCCGCGCTCGCGGGTGATCTCAGCCGCGTGCTCGAAACGGGTGTTACGCCGCTCCACGTAGCCCTTCACGCACGACGGATCGGCAATGGCGAGCTGCTCGGCGACGAAGTCCAGCACCGCTGTCGGTACGTCCAGCGGATCTGTCAAGAACGTGCCCAGCGAGCGGACTGTCACCAGCTGAAGTGCAAAACCCAGCCGCGACCGTCGCCACGACGATGGGCAACAAGCACGCGATCGGCGTCATCCAGGAGGCACAAACGGTACAAATCCGCGCGTGACGGTGTCTCGATGAACCGTCCGTAGCGCGCCGCCTGCTCATCGGTGAGGAACTCCACCGGCATCCTCGAAACCTACCGAGACATACGCCGCAGCGGCACCCGTCACCGGGCCCTACCGGGACTTTCCGTTCCGATGTTCCTCAAGGGCCGAGCCCGGCCGCGGCGGTGGCGGCCGAGCCGACGAAGACGAACGGCAGCTCGCGGCGGGACTCGTGCCAGGCGGGCACAGCGGTGTCGGCGAGCAGGACCGCGGTGTAGGACGCGACACCCGAGCCCAGCGCCGCCGCCGCGGTGCCGGCCGCCCTGCCCAGTCGCGGAAACACCCCGGTGAGGTCCGACGCGGCAGCGGCTCCGGCCAGCGGGCCGTAGGCAGCGAGC
>JBOGDQ010000047.1:0-4903 GCA_050742975.1 Jatrophihabitantaceae bacterium | reverse complement strand
GCGCGCTCGGCCAGGTAGTGCCAGCGGTTGGCCGCGGTCAGTTCCGCGGACAGCCGCGAGTGCTGCGAGCGTTGTTCTCGCTCATGTATTCGTTCTCGTGCGAGTGCTTCTTGCATGACGTACATGGTGCTGCTCCTTGAGCTCTTGTTCGCTTCGATGATGTGGGCGGTGGCGGTCATCAGGCAGCAACCACGGTGCGGTCGTCCTTGCGGGGACGGCCTCGGGGACGCTTATGTGCGACGATCGCGCCGCGCTCGAAGATCTCGCCGCCCCAGACTCCCCAGGGCTCCCGACGCTCGAGAGCACCGGACAGGCAGGCGAGTCGCGCCGGGCAGCCCAGGCAATGTGCCTTGGCCTGCTCCAGCTGGGCGGGTGTCTCGGCGAACCACAGGTCGGCGTCCTGCACACGGCAGGGAACGTCGTCCGGGCACTCCTTGGCGAGCGGGTCGAGCAGATCTGGTTCGAGCCCGAACGCTTCGAGACTGGGCGCTTGTGGCGCTGACGGAGTCAGTAAGCCTGTCAACACGTCGGGTCACCTCCTTCGTGAGTGGTGGATAGATGTGTGGGTACGGACGGATGGGCAAACAAAAAGGCCGCGATTCCCAAGCTGGGAGCCGCGGCCTCGAGGAGCCAGTCGTTGACTGGTGTCAACGTGGTATCCCTCGAGGGGGGCGGGCCTGCTTGGCGGTGTCGATGGCCGTCGGGCGGAGAACCGGATCGGTCTGGACCGAGCCCTGGCCGGCAGACATGCCGACGACGACACCGGTACCGACGAAGCCTGCGGACACGTGTCCCGCGGTCGCCGTCTCGGTGGGCCACGCGGCCGGAACGTCAGCGGGCACCCGGAAGGACACAGCGGCACCCGAGCGCAGGGCAGCCATCGGCGTGATCAGCTGGTTGTTCATCGCGGGCTACCCCCTCTCGCTCTGGATCGCTCTCGGTCCGGGTCGCGCGAGCCTGCGCTCGCGTCGTAAGACAGGCTAACGAAGGCTACGAGAGGGCGGCAAGCTATTTATTCGCGTGCCCTGATCGGCGCCTGCCGCGCGGACGCGGTAGAACGAAGTGAAAGGCGTTCGCCACGTCCGGAAAGGACCGTCCATGATCACCTCGCACACTCGCGCTTGCGGCACCGCCGTCGTCGCGGCCGGCGTGGCCGTTGTCGTACTGGTCGGCTGCGGCTCGAGCGGGTCCGTGCCGGGCTCGATGCCGCCGGCCACGCACGGCACGACCACGCACGGCAGGATCGGGGCGCCGCCGACCACCGACGCGGCCACGGTCGCCGCGGTCAAGAGCGCCTACGCGAAGTTCTTCGACCCGAAGACGCCGGAGGCGACGTCCCTGTCGCTGCTGCAGGACGGTGCCGCGTTCAAGTCCGCGGTCCAGTCGCAGTCGAAGGGCTCACTGGCGCAGAACTCCGCGGCGACGGTGTCGAAGGTGACGCTGCAGTCGCCGAACACGGCCAAGGTGGTGTTCACGATCCTGGTCAACGGCAAGGCGATGTTGCCCGATCAGCCGGGCTACGCGGTGCGTGAGGGCGGTACCTGGAAGGTCGCCGGCCAGACGTTCTGCGGCCTGCTGACGCTGCAGGGCTCGCCGCCGCCGGCCTGCAAGAGCCCTACCGCGACCAGCCTGCCGGACTGAGGTGATCGGTTCCCGCGTGACGGCGACGTCCGCTGCGCGAACGGGGGGATCGCCGGCGCGTCTGACGGCGCTGACCACGGTGCTCGCCGTCCTGTTCCTGACCTTCCTGGACACGACGATCGTCAGCGTCGCGCTAGGCAACATCCAGTTCGAGCTCGGCGCCGGCGTCATCCCGCTGCAGTGGGTCGTCAACGGCTACTCGCTCGTGTTCGCCAGCCTGATGCTGTTCGCCGGATCGCTCGGCGACCGGCTGGGGCGCAAGTGGCTGATGCTCGCCGGCATCGTGGTGTTCTGCGGCGGGTCGGTGCTGTGTGCCCTCGCTCCGAGCATCGGTTGGCTGATCGCCGGACGCGCCGTGATGGGCGTGGGCGCGGCCGCGTCCGAGCCCGGGACGCTGTCGGTGATCCGGCATCTGTACCCGGACCGTGAGCAGCGGGCGCGCGCGCTCGGGGCGTGGGCGGCGGTGTCCGGACTCTCGCTCGCACTCGGTCCGGTGATCGGCGGCCTGCTGGTCGGGGCCGGCGACTGGCGCACCGTGTTCTGGTTCAACCTCGCGCTCGGCGTCCTGCTGCTCGCGCTCGCCGCCAGGTACGTCCCGAACAGCTCCGACCCGCAACCGGGACGGCTGGACTACGGCGGCTTCGCGCTCGGTGCGGTGGCGATCGGCAGCCTGATCTACGCCGGCATCTCGGGCGAGCAGTACGGCTACAGCACGCCATGGATCATTGCGCTGTTCATCGTCAGCGGTGTCACCGGCATCCTGTTCGTGCTGGTCGAACGCCACGAGCGCAGCCCGATGCTCGACCTCAAGTACCTCAGGCAAGCGGTCGTCAGCAATGCGCTGTTCGCCGCCTTCGCCGTCTACTTCGGCATCTTCTCGATCTTCTTCTTCACCGCGCTCTACCTGGACATCGTCGTCGGCTACTCGGGGTGGCAGATGGCCGGCGTGTTCGGTCCGATGGCCGCACTCATCGTCGCGGGCTCGGTCGGCTCCGGCTTCTGGGTCGGGCTGATCGGACCGCGCGGACCGATGATCACCGGCTGCGCGATCAGTGCAGCCGGCATCCTGCTCACCCGGCATTACCTCAGCGCCGATCCCCGGTTCGCCGCGCTGTCCGGCGCGCTGGCCGTCGCCGGTTTCGGCTTCGGCGTCGCAGTCGTGCCGCTGACCGCAGCGGTGCTCGGCCACGTCCCGGCGGAGTTTTCGGGCATGGCCGCGGGCGCGACGAACACCGCGCGTCAACTGGGGGCGGTGGTCGGCGTCGCCGCGCTGGGGGCGCTGGTCAGCGCGACGATCACCAACGACTTCAGCTCGAACCTGGACCAGCGCGGCGTGCCGGCCGCGCTCAAGGACGCGATCATCAACCTGCTGAAGACGGGCGGTTCCGGCGCGCAGGGGCTGGACATCGCGCACCCGGATCCGTCGATCAAGTCGCTCGTCGACGCGGCCACCGCGGCGTTCCGCACCGGCGTGCACGGCGCGCTGCTGGTGTCGGCGCTGCTGATCCTGGCGTCGGCCGTCCTGACCGCAGTGCTGCCCCGTACAGCCCTCGCCCCCGATACGGAGTTTGATTAGAGGGTGGCAGCCCAAGACGGATTGGTGACCACCCCGGCGGAACGCACCGCAACCCAATACCGGCCGCAAGTCGCGACGAAGTCGTGTGTCGATGTCCGTGTCCGCCCCGAGCTTGCGAGTGGGCGGCGCGGGCATCGACGGCGGCCCTAATGGGTAGTGAGGACGGCGAGGAGGGGTTCGGCGTACCGGTCCAGCTTCACGCTGCCGACGCCGGAGATGCGCGCGAGCGCCTGCCGTGACTGCGGACGGGCATCGGCGATCGCCACCAGGGTCGCGTCGCTGAAGACGACGTAAGGTGGCACCTTCTGCGCCTCCGCCTGGGCCTTGCGCCAAACCCTCAGCCGCGCGAACAGCTCGGCGTCGGCGGCCTCGGGCGCGACCTTCTTCTTCGCCTTCGGGGCGGTCTCGTCGCGCGGCAGGTAGGGGCGCAGCCCGTCGAGGAACCGGCTCGGACGGCGGCCGCGGCGCTGGCCCGGGCTACGGGCGAGCGCCCAGGAGAGCGCGACCCGCTCGCGCGCGCGGGTGATTCCGACATAGAGCAGCCGCCGCTCCTCCGCGATCTGGGCGTCGGTGCTCGCGTGCTGGATCGGCAGGGTCGTATCGGTCAGGCCGACAAGGAAGACGGCGTCCCACTCCAGCCCCTTGGCCGAGTGCAACGACGCGAGCGTGACGCCCTGGACAGTCGGCGCGTGCTGGGCGTCGGCCCGGGCGTCGAGCTCGGCCACGAGCTCGGGCAGGTGCGCCTCGGGAAGCACCGCCGCGAGCTCGTCGGCCAGGTTGGCCAGCGCAGCCAGTGACTCCCAGCGTTCGCGCGCCGTGCCACCGGGCGGCGGCGCGTCGGGCCGCCAGTTCATCCCGGCCAGCACGGAGTGCACGGCGTCACCGAGCTTGTCCCCGTCCCGGTCGGCTCGCGCCGCGCCGCGCAGCAGCAGCCGGGCCTCACGGATCTCCGGGCGGTCGAAGAACCGCGAACCGCCGCGCAGCACGTACGGCACCCCGGCGTCGGCCAGCGCCTGCTCGTACACCTCGGACTGGGCGTTGATCCGGAACAACACCGCGATCTCGGCGGCGGGCGTCCCGTCCTCGACCAGCTGTCGGCACTGCGCGGCGACGGCTGCGGCCTCGGCCGGCTCGTCGTCGTACTCGGCGAACGTCGGCGCGGGGCCGTCCGCGCGCTGGCCGATCAGGGTGAGCTTGACGCCGTCCCGGTTGGTTCGGACGAGCTTGTTGGCCAGCTCGACGACCTGCGGGGTGGACCGGTAGTCGCGCTCGAGCCGGACGACGACCGCCTCGGGGAAGCGCCGCCGAAAGTCCAAGAGGTAGCCGGGCGTCGCTCCGGCGAAGCTGTAGATCGTCTGGTTCGCATCGCCCACCACGCACAGGTCGTCGCGCCCGCCCAACCACGCGTCGAGCAGGCGTTGCTGCAGCGGCGACATGTCCTGGTACTCGTCGACCACGAAGTGGCGGTACCTGGCGCGAACCTCCTCGGCGACGTCGGGGTATTCCTCCAGCGCGCCCGCCATGATCATCAGCAGATCGGCGAAGTCGACGACGCCTGCCCGCTGCTTGGCCTGCTCGTACTCGGCGAAGACCCGGGCGACAACGTCGGGCGGCTGCGGCGTCTCGCGCCCGGCCGCGGCCGCTCGCTCGGCGTAGGTGGCCGGCGTGACCAGCACGGCCTTGGCC
>JBOGDQ010000046.1:0-10521 GCA_050742975.1 Jatrophihabitantaceae bacterium | reverse complement strand
GGTCGACCTCGGCGTCGCGCGCCATCTTGCGCACGAGTGGCGAGATGACCGCGACCGGTCCGGCGACCCGCGCGGCATCGGCCACGGGCGTCGTCTCCGGGACTGCTCCGGCTTCCGGGACGGCGTGTAGCTCGGCCGGTCGGCGCCGCCCGGCTCGCCGCCGCCGCCCGGGTGCCGAGGTCCCGTAGCCGATGAGGACGTTGCCGCTCGTCTCGTCCGCAGCTGTGACGACTCCGGGCTCGCGGAAGCCGGTTGCGACCTCGCTAACGCTGATGAGTGGCATTCCCACGGCGAGGCTCTGGCCCGGCTCGGCGTGCAGCGCGGACACCTTGCCGGCAAAGGGGATCGGCACCTCGACGGCCGCCTTCGCGGTCTCCACCTCGACCACGACCTGATCGACGTGCACCTCGTCACCGACCCGCACGTGCCACGTCACGACCTGCGCCTCGCTCAGCCCCTCGCCCAGGTCGGGCAGCAGGAAGTCAGGCATGCTCGTCCCACTGCAGACGGCTGATCGCGCCGAGAATCCGGTCGACGCCGGGCAGGTGGTGCTCCTCGAGTTTCGGCGGCGGGTACGGGATGTCGTAGCCGGTCACGCGCAAGATCGGTGCCTCGAGGTGGTGGAAGCACTGCTCGGTCAGCCGGGCTACCACCTCGGCTCCGTAGCCGCCGAAGCCGGACGCCTCATGGATGACGACGGCGCGGCCGGTACGGCGGACCGATGCGGCCACCGTCGCGTCGTCGAACGGGGCCAGGCTGCGCAGATCGACGACCTCGACGTCCCAGCCCTCCTCGGCTGCGGCGGCCGCGGTCTCGAGCGCGGTGTCGACGAGGCCGCCGTAGCCGATCAGCGTCACGTCGCGCCCCGGCCTGCGGACCACGGCCTGATCTATCGCGGGGCGGTCCGTCGTCAGATCCGTCGCCTGCTTCGACCAGTAGCGGCGCTTGGGCTCGAGGAAGATCACCGGATCCGGGCAGTCGATCGCCTGGCGCAGCAGGGTGTACGCGTCGGACGGGGTGCCGGGGGTGAGGACGCGCAGGCCGGGCGTGTGCGTGTAGTACGCCTCCGAGGAGTCGCAGTGGTGCTCGACGCCGCCGATGCCGCCGCCGTAGGGGATCCGGATGACGACGGGCAGTGTGACGCGGCCGCGGGTGCGGTTGTGCAGCTTGGCCAGGTGGCTGGTGATCTGCTCGAACGCCGGGTAGGCGAACGCGTCGAACTGCATCTCGACGACCGGGACGAGGCCGTTCATCGCCATGCCGATCGCGGTACCGACGATGCCCGCCTCAGCGAGCGGGGTGTCGAACACCCTTTGCTCACCGAAGCGTTCGGCCAGCCCGTCGGTCACGCGGAACACGCCACCGAGCGTGCCCACGTCCTCGCCGAACACGAGCACGCGGTCGTCGGCATCGAGCGCGTCGGCCAGCGCGCGGTTCAGGGCACCGGCCATGCTCACCGGTGCGGCGGCCGTCGTGGTAGCTGCGGTCATTCGCCGGCGCCCGCTTCGAGCTCGGCCAGGAGCTCACCTCGCTGGGCGCGCAACGCGGCGGTGGGCTCGGCGTAGACGTGCGCGAACAGGTCGGCCGGATCTGGCTCGGTGTCGGCGTTCATCCGCTCGCGCAGCGCCTCCGCCGCGCGCTCGGCCGACGCGTCGATCTCGGCCACGCCCTCGTCGTCGAGCAGCCCGGCCTGGCGCAGGTAGCGCTCGAGCCGGGCGAGCGGATCGCGCGCGAGCCAGGCGCGCACCTCGTCGTCGTCGCGATAGCGCGCGGCATCGTCGGCGTTGGTGTGTGCCTCGATGCGATAGGTCATCGCCTCGATGAGAGTCGGCCCGGCTCCGGCGGAGGCCGACTCGATGGCGGACCGTACCGACGCGTACACCGCGGCGGGATCGTTGCCGTCGACCTGGATCGACGCCATGCCGTAGCCGATTCCTTTGTGCGCAAGGGAAGGAGCGGCACTCTGCTTGGACAGCGGGACGCTGATGGCGTAGCCGTTGTTCTGCACCAGGAAGACGACCGGCGCGCGCCAGACGGCGGCGAAGTTGAGAGCCTCGTGCGTGTCGCCCTCACTCGTCGCGCCGTCACCCAGCAGGACAACCGCGACGGTGTCCTCGCCCTTGAGCTGCGCGGCGCGCGCGAGCCCGACCGCGTGCAGGGTGTTCGTCGCCAGCGGCGTGCACTGCGGCGCCACCCGGTGCAGGTACGGGTCGTAGCCGCAGTGCCAATCACCGCGCAGCAGGGCGAGCGCCTCGACCGGATCGACCGAGCGGGTGACGACTGCGACCGAGTCCCGGTACGTCGGGAACAGCCAGTCCTGCTCGCGCATGGCGAGCACGGCGCCGACCTGGCACGCCTCCTGCCCGCGCGAGGACGGGTAGACGGCCAGCCGTCCCTGCTTCGTCAGCGCGGTCGCCTGGGTGTCGAAGCGCCGGCCGGTGACGATGCGCCGGTGCAGGTCGAGCAGCACAGCCGCGTCGGGCATCGTCAGCTCATGCTGCCCGCTTGCCCTTCCGTCCGCGTCGATCAGGGCCAGCGGCGTGTCGCCGGGCAGCAGCGGACGTCCGGTGGAGCTGGTCGGTCGGGATGCCAAAGAGGTCACGTCGCTGCGCCCTTCGTGCGTGAAGTAGCCACAATTGTCTGCTGCGGTGGCAGATGCATCCAGCGAGACGGTAGATGTGCAGACGAATGGCTCTCACGCGACTACAGTTCGGTCGCATGGTTCAGAACCGCAGTGCAAGCACTGCCCGAGCTGGACAATCGGCCTCGCTGGATGACACCGACCAGCAGATCGTCGCCGCGCTGCGCGAGGACGGCCGGCTGTCGATGCGCGCGCTGTCCGAGCGGCTGCACATCTCGCGCGCCAACGCATACACCCGCGTGGAGCGGCTGGAACGCTCGCGCGTGATCACCGGGTACACCGCGACTGTCGACCCGCAGAAGTGTGGCCTCGGGATCGCTGCGTACATCTACGTGAAGATCGACCAGCACTCCTGGAAGGCCGTCCGCAAGCGTGTGCTCGCGCTGCCGGAGGTCGAGCACGGCTCGCTGGTGTCCGGCGATCACGACTTGGTGCTGCTCGTCCGCACCAGGGACAACAGCACCCTGCGCGAGCTGGTCCTGACCGAGCTGCAGGCCATTCCCGAGGTGCTGGCCACCCGGACCGAGCTGATCTTCGACGAGCTGGCCCGCGAACCGGCGTGAATACCCCTTGCGCCACACGTCCCTGTGGTTGGAGGGGTATTGATCGCGCGGGAGTTCAGCGGCAGGCGAGTTCCACGGTGCCGAGCCGGTCGAAACGTGCGGTGACGACGTCACCGGGTGCGACGGCGACGGCCTCGGTGAGCGCGCCGGACATGACGACCTGCCCCGCGGTGAGCCCGCGACCGCGCTCGGCCAGCGCCCGCACGAGCCAGGCGACGGACGCGGCCGGATGGCCCAGTACCGCCGCGCCGGCCGCGGTGGCGACCAGTGCGCCGTTCTTCTCGAGCATCACGCCGGTCAGCCGCAGGTCGATCCCGGACGGGTCGACGGCCTGGCCGCCGAGCAGGAAGCCGGCGCCGGACGCGTTGTCGGCGACGACGTCGGCGAGCGTGAAGGCGTAACCCGCGTAGCGCGAGTCGAGGACGTCGATCGCGGGGAACACCGCTGCGGTCGCGGCGAGAACATGAGCGGCCGTGACGTGCGCACCCTCGAGGTCGCGTTCGAGCAGGAACGCGATCTCCGGCTCGCAGCGCGGCTGGATGAACTCCACGCAGCGCAACGGCTGGCCCACATCGAGCGACATGTCGGTGGTCAGCCAGCCGTAGAGCGGCTGGTCCACGTTCATCTGCTTCTGCTTGGCCGCACTGGTCAGCCCGAGCTTGGCCCCGACGAGCGTGTTGCCACGAGCGATCCGCTCCGCGACCAGCGCGTCCTGCACCTCGTAGCCGGTAGCGACGTCGAACGGGCCCGCGGTCGTCGTGAGCGCCTCGATCCCAGTACGCCGGTCGACCGCCTCGACCAGGCGGGTGGCGAGTTCGGCTGTGCTCGGGTGACTCACTGGTGACTCCTCATTGTTCACACCCCGCGGAGCGCGACCGGGCCGAGGCGATCGAACTCGGCGCGATACCGCTGGCCGGCGGCGATGTCCAGTGCCGCGTGCAGCGCACCGGTCATCACGAACTGGCCCGCCTCGAGCGATTCACCCACCGCGTGCAGGGTGTTCGCCAGCCACGCGACGGCGGCGATCGGGCTGCCGAGCGCCGCGGCACCGGCTCCGGTCGCGACGAGTTCGCCGTCGCGGGTGAACGCCATCCCGACCAGTCGCAGGTCGAAGCTCCCGTCGACGGGCGTGACCGCCGACCCGAGCACGATCGCGCCGCTGCTCGCCAGGTCCGCGACGGTGTCGGCGAGTTTGATCTTCCAATCGACGATGCGGCTGTCGACGATCTCGATCGCGCTCACCGCGCCACCGACCGCCCGTGCCGCGTCGAGCGCCGTGCAGCCAGGACCGCGCAGCTCCTCGCCCAGGACGAGCGCGATCTCCGCCTCGACGCGGGGCCGGATGAAGGAGTCGACGGCGATCTCGGCGTTGTCCACGTTGACGTGGCTGGCCAGCACCGGCGCGAAGTCGGGGGAGTCGACGCCGAGCATGATCTGCATCGGCGCGCTGGTGAGGCCGAGCTTGTACCCGACGATCCGGTCACCGTCCTCGAGCAGACGGCGCACCACGTCCTGCTGGATCCGGTACGCGTCGTTCACGTCCAGGTCGGGGTGCTGATCGGTGAGCGGTGCGATCGGCGTCCTCGTGACCCGGGCGACGTGGAGCGCGGTCCCCAGCGCGGTGACCTCATCGTCGCTCAGGCTCATGCCGCTGACGGTAAGGCATGAGCCGTGCGGCGCTACGTCCGGGCGTCCTGGTGAGTGGAACGCGCGGACGCCTCGGCGCGGAAGCGCCGCAGCCGCAGCGAGTTCGTGACCACGAAGACCGACGAGAACGCCATCGCCGCACCGGCGATCAGCGGGCTCAGCAGGCCGAGCGCCGCGACGGGGATGAGCACCACGTTGTACGCGAACGCCCAGAACAGGTTGCCCTTGATCGTGCGCAGCGTGTGGCGGGACAGCTCGATCGCGTCGGCGGCCACGGTGAGATCGCCGCGCACCAACGTCAGGTCGGCCGCTTCGATCGCCACGTCCGTGCCCGTGCCCATGGCCAGGCCCAGGTCGGCCTGGGCGAGGGCGGCCGCGTCGTTGACGCCGTCGCCGACCATCGCGACCACGTGACCGGCTCGCTGCAGGTCGCGGACGGCCGACACCTTGCCCTCCGGCAGTACCTCGGCGAGCACGTCCGACTCCTCGATGCCCACCGCGGCCGCAACGGTGACCGCCGCGCGCCGGTTGTCGCCGGTGAGCAGCACCGGTCGCAGGCCCAGCGCGCGCAGCCTGTCGATCGCGACGGCGCTGCTGTCCTTGACCGAATCGCCGACGACCAGGACGCCGTGAACAGCACCGTCCCAGCCGGCGAACACCGCGGTACCGCCGGCTGATTCGGCGTCGTCGCGAACGGTGCCGAGCTGCGCGGGCAGGCGCAGGCCGCGCTCGGTCAGCCACGAACCGCGCCCGACAACGACATCGTGACCGACAGCGACATCGTGCCCACCGACCCGGCCGGTGACGCCGAGACCGGCGACGCTGCCGAACTCGGCCACGTCCGGCAGATCCGTGAACCTGGCCCGCGCCGCGTCGGTGATCGCCGTCGCGATGGGATGCTCGCTCGCGGCTTCGAGGGCGCCGGCCAGCCGCAGCAGCTCGTCAGCGTCCGCGCCGTCGACCGCGTGCACTGCGCGCAGCGTCATTCGGCCGGTCGTGACGGTCCCGGTCTTGTCGAGGACCACGACGTCGGCGCGGCGGGTGTTCTCCAGGACCTCGGGACCCTTGATCAGCACGCCGAGCTGCGCGCCGCGGCCGGTTCCGACGAGCAGCGCGGTGGGCGTGGCCAGGCCGAGCGCGCACGGGCAGGCGATGATCAGGACGGCAACCGCGGCGGTGAACGCGCGCACCGCGTCGTGCCCGGTCAGCAGCGTGGCGACGAGCGTGCCGAGCGCGATCACGAACACGACCGGGACGAACACCGCGCTGATCCGGTCGGCCAGCCGCTGCACCGGAGCCTTGCCCGACTGCGCGTCGACGACCAGGCGGGCGATCTGCGCGAGCCGGGTATCGGCGCCGATGCGGGTTGCGCGTACCAGTAGCCGTCCGCCCGCGTTGACCGTCGCTCCGGTGACCGCGTCGCCGGGGGAGACCTCGACCGGAACCGGTTCGCCGGTCAGTAGGCTCTCGTCGATCGCGGACGAACCGTCGACGACGACGCCGTCGGTCGCGATCTTCTCGCCGGGCCGGGCGAGGAACATGTCGCCGACACGCAGCTGCTCGATCGGGATCTGGGTCTCGACGCCGTCCCGCACAACCGCGACGTCCTTCGCGCCCAGTTCCAGCAGGGCTTTGAGCGCGGCCCCGGAACGACGCTTCGCGCGGGTCTCCAGATATCGGCCCGCGAGCAGGAAGACGATGACGGCGGACGCGACCTCGAGGTAGATGTCGCCCGTCCCGCCACCGGATGTGGCGCCCAGGTCGAAGCTCATCCGCATGCCGATCTCGCCGGCGTCGCCGAGGATCAGCGCGTAGAGCGACCAGGCATATGCAGCGAGCGTGCCCATCGAGACGAGGGTGTCCATCGTCGACGCGCCGTGCCGCAGGTTCGCGACCGTCGCCGAGTGGAACGGCCAGCCGCCCCACAGCACGACCGGCGAGGCCAGCGCGAGCGAGACCCACTGCCAGTAGTCGAACTGCCAGGCCGGGACCATCGCCAGGACCAGTACCGGCAGGGCGAGCACGGCGGACACGATCAGCCGGCGGCGCAGGACGAGCAGCTCGTCCGTCTCGTCCGTCTCGTCCTCGGACGTGCGTGTCGGCAGCTGCGCCGTGTAGCCGGTGGCCTGCACGGTCGCGATCAGGTCGTCGGTCGCGACGCACGACGGGTCGTACCGGACGTTGGCCTGCTCGGTCGCGAAGTTGACGCTGGCGTGTACCCCGTCGAGCCGGTTGAGCTTCTTCTCGACCCGGGCGGCGCAGGAGGAGCAGGTCATCCCGCCGACGTCCAGCACGACGCTCGTCACGTCTGTGCTGTGGGCGATGTCGGGCCGGCCGGTCACGACAGTGAGCCGTTCGCCAGCTGGTATCCGGCCTCGTCCACGGCGTCCCGGACCTGTTCGTCGGTGTACCCGTCGCCGGTGATGGTTACCTGGCCCGAGGCCAGCTCGACGGCGACCGACTCGACTCCCGCCAGCCGGCCGATCTCGCCGGACACGGCGCTGACACAGTGCTCGCAGCTCATCCCGTCGACCTGGTAGATCCGGTCCGTCATGGTGGACTCCTCTCCGCGACTCCCTTCCGAAGTTATACCCCTAGAGGGTATACTCGCAACTGTGACCACGAGACCTCGGACGACGGCAACCTCGACGGGCGGAGCGCACATGCACGGCTACACGAAGAACAAGGACGCCTACCTCAATCGGCTGCGCCGGATCGAGGGTCAGGTCCGCGGCATCGCGAAGATGGTGGAGGACGACAAGTACTGCATCGACGTCCTGACCCAGGTGAGCGCCGCGACGAAGGCGTTGCAGTCGGTCGCGCTCGGCCTGCTCGAGGAGCACATGGGCACCTGCGTGGTCGATGCGGCGCGTGCCGGTGGGCCGCAGGCGGACGAGAAGGTGAAGGAGGCCGCGGAGGCGATCGCCCGTCTCGTCCGCAGCTGACCCGATCGTGCAAGCCCTGGCATCCGTGAGATGCCGGGCCGTGCACGATCGGGCTCAGGAGATGGCGTCGGCGAAGGCGATCAGCCGCCGCGCATCGGCGACGTGCAGGTTCTCGATCAGCCGCCCGTTGATGGTGGCGACGCCCTTGCCTGCTCGCAGCGACTCGTCGAACGCGGCGATCACGGCACGTGCATGGTCGATGTCCTGCTCCGACGGGGCGAACGCCGCGTTGCACGGCCCGATCTGGCCGGGGTGGATGACCGTCTTGCCGTCGAAGCCCAGCGTGCGTCCCTCGCGGCACTCGGCGAGGAAGCCGGCGTCGTCCGTCACGTCGTTGTAGACGCCGTCGAGGATCGTCTTGCCGTAGGCGCGGGCGACGAGCACGCAGTGGGCGAGCGAGTGCGCGAGGGCCGGCCGCTGCGGCGAGGACACGGCATGTAGTTCGCTGAGCAGGTCGTTGGTGCCCATGACGAACGTGGTCAGTCGGGGCGTGGCGCAGGCGATGTCGGCCACGTTGAGGACGGCGCCCGGCGTCTCGATCATCGCCCAGATGGCCACCGAGTCGTCGGCACCGGCGGCCATCAGCGCGTTCTCGATCTGCAGCACCTCCTGCGCCGAGCCGACCTTGGGGACGACGATCGCGGCCGGCTTCGCGGCAGCAGCTGCCGTGATGTCGTCGGCGTGCCACTGCGTGTCCAGCCCGTTCACGCGGATCGCCACAACCCGGTCGCCGTACGCGCCGGAGCTTGCGGCCGCGCAGACCTGTGCCCGCGCCGTCGCTTTGGCGTCGGGTGCGACCGCGTCCTCCAGGTCGAGGATCAATGCATCGGCGGGCAGAGTCCTGGACTTCTCCAGTGCGCGGGCGTTCGAGCCCGGCATGTAGAGGACGGACCGGAGCGGGCGGGCCGTGGTCATGCCTCAGCCCTGCGCCGCATACGCTGCGGCCAGTTCGGGATCGGTGGCAGCGAGCGCGTCGGCGAGCTCGACGACGACGCGACACTGTTTGACCGTCGCGTCGTCCTGCATCTTGCCGTCGATCATCACCGCGCCGGTGCCGTCGCCCATCGCGTCGAGCACTCGGCGGGCCCACTGCACATCGGCTGCCGCCGGGCTGAACACCTTGCGGGCTATGGCGATCTGCACCGGATGGAGGCTCCACGCCCCGACGCAGCCGAGCAGGAACGCGTTGCGGAACTGGTCCTCGCAGGCGACGACGTCGGCGATGTCACCGAACGGTCCGTAGTAGGGCAGGATCCCGGCCGCGGCGCAGGCATCGACCATGCGCGAGATCGTGTAGTGCCACAGGTCCTGCTGGAACGCGGGCCGGTCACCGTCGATGTCGCCGGCGGATGGAGGTCCCCCCGGTACCGAAGGCGTCGCCGCCGAGGGAGGGTCGGCGCGGACGAGGTAGTCGGGGTGGCCGCCGCCGACCCGAGTGGTCTTCATCCGGCGGCTCGCGGCGAGATCGGCCGGGCCGAGGGACAGGCCCTGCATGCGTGGGCTGGCCGCGGCGATCTCGTCGACGTTCGCCACGCCGGACGCGGTCTCCAGCAGCGCGTGTACCAGGATCGGCCGGTCCAGTCCGGCTCTGGCCTCGAGCTGGGCGAGCAGGCGGTCGACATAGTGGATGTCCTGGACGCCCTCGACCTTCGGGATCATGATGACGTCGAGCTTGTCGCCGATCTCGGTCACGAGCGTGATCAGGTCGTCGAGGACCCACGGCGAGTCCAGGCTGTTGATGCGCGTCCAGAGTTGGGTGCTCGCGAAATCGGTGGCCTTGGCGATCTGCACCAGCCCGGTGCGCGCCGCTTCCTTGCGGTCGGCCTGGACGGCGTCCTCGAGGTTGCCGAGCAGCACGTCGACCTTGCCGACCAGCTCGGGAACCTTGGCCGCCATGCGCTCGTTGCTCGGATCAAAGAAATGGATCATTCGGGACGGACGGAACGGGACCTCGCGCACCGGCGTCGGGGCCCCGAGGGCCAGCGGTCGGAAGAAGGCTTTCGGGTAGCGCATGACTCTCCATCCCTCAGGCGGACCGTGGTCACGCTACCCAGCGGGCGCGGGTGCACGCGACCGGCTGGGAGCCGAAACACACCGCGGGAGGCCCGCGAGGCCCGACTCGACGGAAGGACCGGACCGTGCACCAGGAGGCTGATCTGACAGCCCGACGGCGCAGTCCGCGAGCGCGGGTGCGCGCGCTGCCGGGTGGGTGGGTCGCCTGGCGGATCGCCGTGACCCTCGCCGGTGTCGCGGTGATCGTCGTGGGGATCGTCCTGCTCCCGCTGCCCGGTCCCGGCTGGCTGATCATCTTCGCCGGAATGGGGATCCTGGCGTCGGAGTACACGTGGGCCTCGCGCCTGCTGCACTGGATGCGCGGCTACGTGACGCGCTGGACGAGGTGGGCGGGGCGGCAGTCACTGCCGGTCCGCGCCCTGATCGGCCTGGCCGGTCTCGCGGTCGTTGTCGGCGCGCTTGCCCTGTCGTGGTGGCTGTTCGGCTGACGGCTCGGGCGATCTGCCCGTGTAGTCTGGCGACACTTCACGGTGCGTGCACCGGGCGATTAGCTCAGCGGGAGAGCACTGCCTTCACACGGCAGGGGTCACTGGTTCGATCCCAGTATCGCCCACAATCACACAGGCCCCGTAAACACTGGGGCACAGGCACTTAGAACCAAGATCGTCATTCGGTTCGTGCCAATCATGTGCCATTGATTTTTGGGCGGTAC
>JBOGDQ010000045.1:0-2036 GCA_050742975.1 Jatrophihabitantaceae bacterium | reverse complement strand
TGGCGCAGGCAGTAGCCGACCAGCTCGCCGGCGATCGTCTCGGCACAGCGCGGCCGGCGCGCGAGCTCGACGTCATCGAACTGCGTGCGCCACCGCTCGGACGAGAGCTGCCCGTCGATGACCGTCCCGGGAATGCCCTCGCGTTCCTCGTCGTGTGGCGACGGGCGGGAGAACACGCCGGCGATCACCCGCAGCGTCGTCACGCACCCCCAACCGGGTCGCTTCGTCCAGGGCCTTATCCACAGCAGCCAGGACGACCGCGCCGCGACGGCCATATCCGCCCTACTCTCACCGGTGTCCGTTTTGCCCGGAGTCGGGAGGCAAGCGCGTGGGTGGTGCACTTCAGGTCGACCCCGCCGGCTACCTCGCGGCGAGCTCGACGATCGGCACGCGCGTCGCAGGGACCGCGCGCTCGGCCGGGGACGGACTGACCGAGACGCTGTCGGGGTGCGGCGCGATGGCCGGATCGGACCCGGCCGGAACGTCGTGGGCGAGCGGCTACGACGCCGCGGTGTCGCCCGTCCGGGCCGCGACCCAGGACGCGATCAACGCAGCGCTGCAACTCGCCGGGCTGCTGGAGCAGACCGGCTTCAACTACAGCCTGTCCGAGAACGCGTCGGTTCCCGGCGGCGGTGCGCCTCCCCCGCTGGACACGAGTCCGTACGCCGCTCAACACGTGACGCTCGACCCGCTTCCGCCGGCTGCCGGGTACACCGACCCGTCACTGCCCGGCCAGTGGTCACTGGTGCAGTCCGCGGTGGGCCGCGTGTGGCCGAACGGTCACCAGGACAGGCTGCGCGCGGCCGCGTCCGCATGGAACGGTGGCGCGCGGTTCCTCTACGACGCGAGCTTCGAGGTCGCCGACGCCGTCGCCTCGATCGCGCAGCAGGTCAGTCCGGAGGTCGACGACGCGATAACCGCCTGCAACGGCCTGCGGGACGGGCTGGAGAACCTCGCCGACGCTTACAACGCGGTCTCGGTCGCGTGCGAGAGCTATGCCGGCGATCTCGACGACGCCCATCACCGGGCGGCGGGCGAGCTGACCAGCCTTGTCGAATGGATGGCCGGCATCGAGATCGCGGGCGCCCTCATCTCGGTGATCTCGTTCGGTGCCGGCGAGGTGGTTGCCCAGTCCACGGTCCTCGCGCGTATCGCAGTCACCGGCGCCCGTATCGCAGCGATCATCGACCGGCTCACCGCCCTGGCGTGCGAGGCCGTCGAGGCGATCGCAGCCCTCGCCGACCGCGCCGCCATGATCAGCCGAGGCCTGGAGCCGCTCCTCGCCGCGGACCGGGTCGTGGTGACGACCTCGCGGGCAGCGAAGGCAACGGAGATCACCGCCACCACCCGCGCCGCCGACGACGCACTCATCGCTGCGGCGCAACGGACGAGGCAACTGCCCGTTGTCCGTCGATTCCGCAATCGCGGCAGGCTGATCAAGCACTTCGACGATCACGCCCACGACTTCGCCGCAGCCTCGCCCGAGGACTATCAGCGACAGGCAGTGCAGTTTCTCGAACGAGCCAGGACAGGAGACTTGCAGGTGAAGATCGACGCGGCCGGCACGGTTCGGGTGTTCGATCCGGCAACCAACTCGTTCGCCGTGTGTACCTCGGACGGAACGATCTTGACCTACTTCAAGCCGTCCAGCCCTTCATACTGGGCACGGCAACCAGGGAGTTGATCGGATGGCAATGACGTACAGGTGCCCAGTGTGCGGCTTCGATGGGCTGGAGGATCCTCCGCGATCACCGGATTCAGGTGGCTCGTACGAGATCTGCTCGTCATGTGGCTTCGAGTTCGGCGTTACCGACGACGACCGCGGCTATACGTATGAAGCCTGGCGCGCACGGTGGATCGCGAGGGGTATGCCGTGGGAGACGCCGAACGCCGGTCCGCCGCCCAAGGATTGGGATGCGCACGCGCAACTGCGCAACGTGACCGGGGCTGAGACGGAAGCGACGTGATCCACGCGCGCAACGGGTACGTTCACCGCATGCGGCGTATCGGGACGAAACGTGCGGCGGTCGTCCTCG
>JBOGDQ010000044.1:0-14272 GCA_050742975.1 Jatrophihabitantaceae bacterium | reverse complement strand
GGACTTGTCCCCGTCCGGGTCCCGCGATGCGAGTTCGGCCAGGAACGCCTGCTGCAGCCCGGCGACCGAGGCGAGCTGCCGTTCGCAGGCGATCCGGGCGTCGATCAGCCCGGCGTCCGACAGCCGCGGGGCGGGCAGCAGTTCCAGCGGCCGCAGGGTGTCCGCTGCCGGGGCCAGTACCGTCAAGGCCGCGGCCGCCTGGTCGGGCCGGGCGAAGCAGTCGGTGACGGTGGGGGTCGGGGTGCACAGCGCGGGGTCGACGAACAGTGTCTGGTCGTCCGGTTCGGCAACCTGATCCCATCGTGCGAACATAGGCCCTATTATGCCATCAGACATCAGCCAATGTCAAGCGTTTTCGCCTTATTCCGTAAGGCAATTCTCTCGAAAGCGGCCGAGACGCGAAGGCGACCAACAGCGAGCCAGAAGGCCAGCAACGCGGACCGACCCCGAGAACAACTCCTCGTCGCTGCTGCAGTTGACCCAACCGCGACCAAGACCCAACTCCTCGTCGGCGCCGCAGTTGACGAAACGCAACCAGAGCGAGACAGATACCTACCGCACGGAGCGCACCCGGTAGACCATGAGCGCACCGATCACGGTCGTCACCCCGGCAGTGCCGAACAGCACCGGATAACCCCCGAGCGTCCCGATGATCAGCGACGCACCGAGCGGTGCGAGTGCCTGCGGTCCTACCGACCCCACGTTCATGATCCCGAGGTCCTTCGCGCGCGACATCGCATCAGGCAGCACGGCGGTCACGAGCGCCTGGTCCACCGACATGTACGCGCCGTACCCGGCGCCCAGGAACGCAGCCGCGACCAGCGCCATGCCGAACGACGCGAAGAACGTCAGCTGGAACGACGCGATCGCCTGCAACACCGCGGCCGTCGCGGCGAACGCGCGGCGCCGGCCGGTGCGGTCGGACAACCAGCCGCCGAGGACGGTCGCGATCAGCGTGAACACCAGGTACACCAGGGTGAGTTCGAGCAGGCCGCTGTCCGGGTCGTACAGCTTCAGGTCGTCCTGCAGGAAGTACAGCAGGTAGGTCGTTCCGAACGCGTTGCCGAGGTTGACGAGCAGCCGCCCACCGAACGCCCACGCGAAGTCCCGGTTGACCCGCGGGTCGATCCACATCCCGGCCACGATCGAGCGCAGCGAGAGCGCTGGTGACTCAGCCGCTGCCGGGACGTCCCGGTAGTAGCGCAGGAACGGGACGGCGCACGCGAGCAGCGCGGCGCTCAGGAACAGGTATCCCCAGACGCCCGAGTTGTTCAAGGCTGTCAGGACGCCGACACCGACCAGGATGCCCACCGCCTGCGGCCCGTAGATCGCAGCCGAGATCGCACCGCGCTGCTCTTCGGGCACCGCGTCGGCGATCGCAGCGGTGAGCCCGGCGGCCGCCATGTTGATCCCGAGCGTCGCGAGCAGCCAGGCCAGCCCGACCGCCCACCACGTCGACTGCACGCCGGTGAGCAGCAGCCCGACGGCGAACACCGCGGTGCCACCGGCCATCCAGATCCGCCGCCGCCCGAAGTGCGCGCGCGTGCGGTCACACAGCGCGCCGAACAGCGGCAGCGTGAGGAGCGCCGCGATGCCGGTGAGCCCGCTGACCAGGCCGAAGTCGCGCACCTTGTGCGCATGATCGAGCGCGTCGAACTGGTTCGGCAACACGAGTTGCACCGGGGCCAGGTTGGCCATCCATAAGCCGAACCACAGCAACCCGAACCGGACCGTCCAGCCACGGGGCACCCGGTCGGTGGGCTCGCCGAGCGTCACCTCGGGGTCGGCGGTCGTCACGGCCGGTCATCCTCTCAGGCCGGCCCTCGCCCCCCGGGACCGGCGAGCGCGCCTGCTACGAACGGCTGTTGGCACGTCGCGCGCTTGTTGCACGATTTTGCGAGGATCACACGCCACCGTCGCAATACTGCAGCAAGCGCACGAATGCCCGACTTATCTGATCCGCGCGGAATGCCCCGAGCCGATCGACCCGAAGGGATCGTCGATGACCGCTACCAACCGGACATCCGATCGGCGCCGGACGCCGCGGCGAACCGAGGACGGGGCAGCACCAGCAGGCATCGGGAGGCGGCGCTTCCTCGGCTTCGTGCTCGCCGCGCCAACCCTCGTCGTCGCCGCGCAACTGGGATCGGACCTCGCACATCCGCAGGACGCGCAAGCGTCGATCCCGTCCCTCCCCGAGCCGTCCGACCTGATGGACCTCGGCGACCTGCTCGTGCTCGCGGCGCTGCCGACGTCGAACCTGATCGCGATCGGCCTCGACGACGACGGCGCGGCCAGCTTCGCGCTGCCCCGAGCCGAGGTCGGCCAGGGCCTGACCACCTCGATCGCCATGCTGATCGCCGAGGAGCTCGACCTGCCTATAGCCAGGATCGACGTGACGCTGGCCGACGCCCGTCCGGAGCTGCTGTTCAACCAGCTGACGGGCGGGTCCAACTCGATCCGGGCCCTGTACCACCCGGTCCGCACGGCCGCGGCCACCGCCCGGCTGCGGCTGGTGCAGGCGGCGGCGAAGCAGTGGGGCGTACCCGCATCGACCCTGACGACGAGGGACGGCGTCGTCAGATCGAGGTCCGGTCGCACGGCGACCTACGGGTCACTCGCGCGCGCGGCCGCCGCGAGCACCTCGACCACGGTGCCCGTCACGCTCAAGCCCGCCTCGGAGTTCACCGTGATCGGGACGGCGCAGAACCGCGTGGACGCGTTGGCCGCCGTCACCGGACGCAAGCAGTTCACCATGGACCTCGACGTCCCGGACGCGCTGCCGACGATGCTCTGCCGCCCGCCGACGATCAACGGCACCGTGCGGTCGGTGCGGAACCTGACCGCCGTCAAGGCGATGCCCGGCATCACCGACGTAGCGATCGTCTCGACCGGGATCGCGGTTCGCGGCCGGACCTTCGGCCAGTGCATCGACGCCGTCGACGCGCTGACGGTGACGTGGGGACCCGGCACGGTCGACGAAGAGTCCGACGCGACAGTGCTGCAGAAGCTCCGCGACTCGCAGGTCCCGCTCGCCGTCCCGAAGAACCCGCTCGCCAAGACGATCGACGGCGAGTTCACCTTCTACTTCGCCAGCAACAGCCCACTCGAGACGAACTGTGCGATCGCCGACGTGCGCGCCGACAGCGCCGAGATCTGGTCCAGCCTGAAGTCCCCGATCACCGCGCAGCAGACGATCGCGCTCAAGCTCGGGCTGCCGCAGGACCGGGTGACCTGCCACGTCGTCGAGGGTGGCGGCTCGTTCGGCCGGCACCTGTTCTTCGACGCCGCCCTGGAGGCGGCCGAGGTCTCGCAGAAGATGGGCAAGCCGGTCAAGCTCATGTGGCACCGCACCGACGACTTCCGGCACGGGCGCACGCACCCGATGTGCACGTCCCGGGTGCGGGCCAGCTACCTGCTCGACCAGGTGCTGACCTACGAGCAGCGGCACACCAGCGTGTCGACCGACTTCACGCACGGCCTGGGCGAGATCATCACCGCGCTGGCCACCCAGCTTCCCGGCGGGAACTTCCTCGGCTTCTCGGAGACCGTGTTCGAGCTGACGGCGAGCGTCTCGTACAACTACGGACTCACCTCGCAGCTGCTCAACGAGGTGTACACGTACGACACGTTCCACACCGGCAGCATGCGCAACGTCTACTCGCCGAACGTCTGCGTCGCGCAGGAGCTGATCACCGACCGGCTGGCCCAGGCGATGAACAGGGATCCGTACCAATTCCGCCGCTCGTTCCTGAAGAACGCCCGGGGCCGCGCCGTGCTGGACAAGGTCGCGAACGCCGGCAGCTGGGGTCGGACGATGCCGGCCGGCACCGCGCAGGGCATCGCGTTCCACGCCGAGTACAAGGGCGTGACGGCTGCACTCGTCGAGATCGACTGCCGCCCGCAGACCGTCAACCGCAAGATCGAGAACGCGTTCACCGGCCCGCGCGTGACGAAGGTCGTGTTCGCGGTGGACGTAGGGCTACCGATCAACACGCGTGGCCTGCAGGCGCAGATGCTCGGTGGCATCTCCGACGGCATAGCCCTCGCGCTCACGTCCAGCCTGCACCTGGACAATGGCGAGTTCCTCGAGGGCAGTTGGGACAACTACTACTACACCCGCCAGTGGAACATCCCGCCCGACGTCGAGATCTTCGTGCTCCCGCCGACGAGCGACAAGCCCGGCGGGGCCGGCGAGTTCGGCGTCGCGGCGTCCATGGCCGCGGTCGCGTGCGCCTACGGGCGGGCGACCGGGACGATGCCGACCGAGTTCCCGATCAACCACAACGGCCCGCTCGGCTTCACGCCGTTGCCGACCGTCCCGCCGATCCCGGAAGAGCCCACCGACGGCCTGGACCATTCGCTCTGAGGAGCCCAATCGTTCTAGAGGAGCCCAAGTGCCTACATACAAGTTCACGCTCAACGGCGAACCGGTGTCGGTGGACGTTCCCGCAGATGTGCGCCTGCTCTGGGTGCTCCGGGACGTCCTCGGCGTCCACGGCCCGAAGTACGGGTGCGGCCTGGACGTCTGCAAGGCGTGCACCAGCCATCTCAACGGCGCGGCGTTCAACCCGTGCTCGGTGCGCGTCCAGGACATCAAGGCGAGCGATGAGGTGACGACGATCGAGGGGTTGCCGGCGACGGTCGGCGGTGGGCCCGACGACCTGCACCCGATGCAGCAGGCCTGGCTGGACGTCGACGTCGCCCAGTGCGGTTACTGCCAGCCGGGCCAGATCATGGCCGCCGTCGCGAAGGTCAAGGAGAAGGGTGGCGCGCTGGACGACGCCGACTTCGACGAGATCCGCAACATCTGCCGATGCGGCACCTACCACCGAATCCGGGAGGCGATCAACGCCGGCGCGGCCAACATGTAGCGAGCGCGCCGCTAGTTGGCGATCGCCTTCTCGACCGCGTCGGCGAGCAGCTGTTGCCCTTGTGCGGAAGGGTGATAGTCGCACTTGCCCGTCGGTAGCGGGACGAGCAGGCCGGCCCGGCACGGGTTGCCGCCGAACGCCGTCGACGCCCGCTGGAGTGCGCCGAAGCCGTCGGCGACACGCGCGCCGGACTCCTTTGCCGCGGTGGCGAGCGCGGCGTCGAGCGCGGCGTACGGCGCGTCCTGCGCGGGCAGGTAGCTCGGCGGGTAGTTCGTGAGCAGGACGAGCGTGCCCTGGTAGCCTGCCTGCTCGCGCAGCGTCGTGAAGATCATCGCCACGTTCTTGCTCGTCTCGGCCAGCTGGGTCGCCGCGGCCGAGCCGGTGCAGTGTGTGGGTGTCATGCGATAGCAGACGGCCAGGTCGTTGACGCCGATGTTCAGCGTTACCAGGCGGGTCCGCTCGTGGCTGCGCAGGAAGCTCACGGCGAAGGCCAGCTGCGAGCCCGAATACCTGGCGTGCAATGGGGAGTGCGACCGGTACCCGGGCCGGGTTTTCGCCGGCAGCCGCGGTGCAGCCGTTGTCGGCCACGCCGGCCGTGATCAGGCTGGTCGACGACTCGCCGGGGCAGGCCGCGTTTGTCACGCTCATCCCCGTCGCCTTCGCGACCAGTTCGGGGTAGCCGGTGAAGTTGCCCGCGTCAGCGTAGGTCGCGCGCGAGGTTACGGCCGAGGGCCGGAAGCCGAAGGCGATCGAGTCACCGAGCGCGAGGTAGTCGCTGGTCGATGCGCCACCCTTGGCGGGCGAGCATCCGGCGCTTGCCGTGATCGCGGCGACGGTCAGTGCCAGGGCGAGCCATCGACGCGGTGCGCTGCGTGAGAACACCTCGGCAGCATAAGGACATCGGCTGTGCAAATCGCAACGGCCGAACGGCTTCAGCGAGCGGCCACCGAGATGAGCTCGGCACGGGTCGGCGGGTTCGCGCCAGCTCGTGAGCAGGTGATCGCCGCGACGAGCGCACCCTCGTCGAGCACGTCGGCCAGCACGGAACCGGTCAGCCGGATCAGCCGCTCCGGGGTTGTGACGTCCCGGCGGACCAGGGCATCGAGCAGGCCACTGGTGAACGCGTCGCCCGCGCCGACGGTGTCGACGAGCTCGATCGGGAAGCTGGGCCGGGCGAGCAGCGTGCCGTTCGCCAGCGCCAGCGGACCGTCCGCGCCCCGCGTGATGACGACGAGACCGGGCCCGCTCGCCTGCCAGCGACGCGCGACGTCCGCCACGGGCTCGTCGCCGTAGAGATAGCGGACGTCCTCGTCGCTGGCCTTCACCACGTGCGCGTGCCGCAGCGAGCCCTCGACCTGCGCGCGCGCCGCGCCGGCGTCCGGCTGCAGGTGCGGGCGCACGTTCGGGTCATAGCTGATCACCGCGGCGCCGGCGGAGTTGAGCTCGGCGATCCGGCGAGCCACGACGGCGTCCCCGGGTGGCAGCCAGGAGGCCAGCGAGCCGAAGTGCACGACCCGGACGCTGGGACCGATCGTCAGCTCGCCGTCCGTCCAGGCGAAGTCGGCCGTGCCCTCGACGGTGAACTCGTACTGCGCCGCACCGTGATCGTCCAGGTGGACGGCGGCGACCGTGCTCGGTTCGGCGGCGGCGATCGCCCGGCGGAGGTCGACGCCGGAGTCAGCGGCGTGGGCACGCAGGAGCCGGCCGTACTCGTCGCCGCCGAACCGGCCGAGGAAGGCGGTCGGCTGGTGCAGCCGGGCCAGACCGATCGCGACGTTCAGCGGGCTGCCGCCCGGGCGCGGTGTGGCGGTGCCGTCCGCGCCGTGGACGAGGTCGATCAGCGCTTCGCCGATGACGGCGAGGACGGGGTCGGCCATGGCGCAGAAACTACCCGCCAGCCGGTCAGCGGGCCTCGACCGCTCCATGGGCCGCCACGGACCGGCACCTATCGATCACCCGCTGCTGTAGATCTTGTTGCACGTCAGCTGCCAGGATCACCGAACCGCAACAAGATCGCCCAGGCGCCCTCCGCGGGCACTGCCGAACGTCAGCTGCCGACGCGCGAACCGGGCCAGATCGCCCCGATCGCGAGGCCGAGGATGAACAACCAGCCGAACGCGCGATTGTGGACCAGGCAGACGCGGTGGTACCAGAGCGGCCAGCCGACGTACCCCTCCGGCGGCGACGCCGGAGCGGGCCGGGACATCACACGCAGGGCGCGCACCGCCCGCTGGCCGGCGAGCAGCGCGACGGCGAGGAACGGCGTCAGCGCGCCGAACCCGACGGCCACCGCGGTCATCAGGTACATCAGCACCACGGCGGTCAGGTTCAGCCGCCGCGCGCCCGCCTCGCCGAGCAGCACAGGCAGCGTCCGCTGGTCCTGCGAGGTGTCGAAGGCGCGCTGGTCGATGTGCTTGCCGATCAGGATGGACGCGACGCCGAGCCCGTACGGGACGGAGGCGAGGAAGGCGTCGCCGGACCAGTGTCCGGTGATCACGAAGTAACCGCCGCCGATCATCAGCGGACCCCACACCAGGAACGCGGCGAGCTCACCCAGCCCGAGCTCCTTCAGGGCACGCGGGGCGGCGTCGTACGCGTACAGCAGGATCGCGCCGGCTACGGTGAGGACGACGGCACCCCAGCCGCGCAGCACGATGAAGTACGCCGCGATCGCGACGGCCACGAGCGCCAGCACGGCCAGCCCCGTGGCCAGGAAGCGCATCGTGAACGCCCCGCTGGCCACCGGGTGCAGCGTGTACCGGCGGCGCGGCGAGTCCTCGGTGTCGTGCCCGCGCTTGTAGCCGAAGTAGTCGTTGCTCAGGTTGCTGATCGCGTGCAGCACGACGTACCCGACGAACACAAGCACGAACGGCAGCACCTGGAAACGACGGTCGGTCGCCGCGAGCAGTCCGGCGATCGCGGCCGCCTGGGCGGAGATGACGAGGATGACGCTGCGCGCCGCGTACAGGAACCGGGCCACCGGGTCGAGGCCGTCCAGATCGGCGGCGCTGGCCGGATAGAAGCCGGTGAAGGCGCCGACCCAGGCGAGCGGTCCGCGCTGCGGCTTGGTCCCCAGTGCGGGCGTTGTTGCGCTCATGCGAATCACCCTACGTGCGGGTGTCTGGCCGCCCCGCCGCCGTGGCCGCTCAGGGCTGCAGGTCGATCGCGGCGCTGACCAGGGCAGTGACCACCGCGACAGAGGTGGCCGCCGCCGTCGGGTCGCGGTCCATCCACGCCGAGATGACCGTGCCGTCGTAGACCAGGCACAGCTGCTTGGCCAGCACCTCGGGATCGGGCGCCCCGGCCTCGCGGGCCAGGTCGAGGAACAGCGTGCGGATCCAACTGCGGTACTCGTCGGCCGCGGTCTCGACCGGGCCGCCCGGGCGCGGGGACTCCGAGCTGGCCCCGATGAAGGCGCACCCGCGAAAGCCCGGCTTGGCGAAGGTCTTGCCCTGGATCTCGAACACGCCGATCAGCCGCTCGCGCGCAGTGCCGTACCGGGCCAGCCCGGCGGTGATCCGGTCGCGCGTGATGGCGTGCCGCCCGGCCAGATAGGCCTTGACCAGCTCGTCCTTGCTGCCGAACACGTTGTACAGCGACGCCTTGGCCACGCCGGCGCGCTCGATCACCCGGTCGATGCCGACGGTGTGGACGCCCTCCTCGTAGAACAGCTCGCTGGCCGCGGTGAGCAGGCGCTCGCGGGCCGAGCCGCGCTCGGTGGGCCCGGGTTCGGTGGTCCTGGTCGGCATGGCTTGACATTACCAGACAGAGCTGTCTAGTGTCATCTATGACTTAGACAGACCTGTCTACTCAATGATTCGTCGGATTGCGGAGCAGTGATGGCCTTCTATCTACTGGCGTCGATCGTGGTCTTCTTCCTGGCCGGGTCGAGCGCGCCGACACCCCTGTACTCCGTCTACCAGGCCGAGTGGGGCTTCTCGCCGATCACGACGACGGTCGTGTTCGGCGTGTACGCGCTCGCCGTCCTGCTCTCGCTATTGATCACCGGACGGCTGTCCGACCACGTCGGCCGGCGCCCGGTCCTGCTCGCGGCCATCGCGGCCCAGGCGGCGACGATGGTGCTGTTCACCACCGCGGACGGGGTCCCGATCCTGATGCTGGCGCGGGTGATCCAGGGCCTCTCGACGGGCGCGGCCGTCGCGGCGGTCGGTGCCGGGATGCTCGATCTGAACCGGGCGCGGGGCACCGTCGCGAACGCGGTCGCGCCGCTGACCGGCACCGCACTCGGCGCGCTCGGGTCGGGGCTGCTCGTCCAGTTCCTGCCCGCACCGACGCACCTGGTGTACCTGGCGCTGCTGGCCGTCTTCGCCCTGCAGTGGCTGGGAGTCCTGCTGATGCGCGAGCCGTCCACGCCGGCGCCCGGTCCGTCCAAGTCCGCTGCTCTCGCCTCGCTGCTCCCGCAGTTCGGCCTGCCCCGGACGGCGCGCAGGCCGCTACTGCTCGCGGTCCCGGCGCTCGTCGCCATCTGGGCACTGGCCGGCTTCTACGGTTCCCTCGGCCCGGCCCTCGTGCGCCTGGTCGTCGGTTCGAACGCGCTGGCACTCGGCGGTCTGGGCCTGTTCGTCCTCGCCGCGAGCGCAGCGATCACGGTCCTGCTGCTGCACCGCTCGAGTGCCCGCGTCCTGCTGTCGGTCGGCGCGACCGCGCTGTTCGCCGGCAGCGCGCTCACCTACCTGGCAATCGGCGAGCGCTCGGCAGCCCTGCTGTTCGCCGGCATGCTCGTCGCGGGCGCCGGGTTCGGCGGCGGGTTCCAGGGCGCGGTGCGCACGGTGATCCCACTGGCGGCGCCGCACGAGCGGGCCGGCGTGCTGTCGCTCCTCTACGTCGTGTCGTACCTGGCGATGGGGTTGCCGGCGGTGATTGCCGGGTACTTCGTGGTCGACGGTGGTGGCGTGGTCAGCACGGCGAAGGAGTATGCGGTGGCGGTCATGGTGCTGGCCGCGGTGGCCGCGCTGGGGACGCTGCGACCGGCGCACCCCGAGCCGCTGCTCGTGCCCGCACACCGAGAACTGGTCGAGGCATCCGCGACTTGAGGCGGTGTAACCTCGGGCCGCCGCCGCGAGCGGGCACGCTCAGCCGGCCTGAGCGGCGCCACCTCGAAGCCCGCGCGCGCCTGCTCGCCGCGACGTGATGCGCTCGGTCTGGGCGTTCAGCGCGGTGGCGAGATCGACCAGCACAGCGCCGACCTCGGGCAGCCGGGTCTCGTCGAGGGCGCCCAGCGCGGCGCGCATCCACTGGCGGACGCGAGCCAGCATCTGCTCTCCGTGCCCGGTCAGCGTGACGACGCTCCTGCGGCGGTCGGTCGGGTGGGCACTGCGCTCAGCCAGGCCGTCCGACTCGAGCCGGTCCAGCAACGAGGTGACGGCGGACGGGGTGAGGCTCAGCTTGCTCGCGACCTCGCGCGGGCTCAGCGGGCCGGACGCGGACAGATGGCTCATCGCGACGGTCTCGGACAGCCCGACACCGAAGTGATCGGCAACCGCGTGCCGGAACTGCTCGCCGGCCAGCATGAGCGCGCGGAGCGCGAACATCGCCTCGGTGAGATCCGCATCCTGCGCACCGTCCATCTCGTCGGCACCGTCCGTGGTGCTGAAGGCTGCTGACACAACTGTCTCCTTTGGACCGGATTTGGACCGGAAAAATCGAGTGTTCTTCGAAGACCGGAGGTTTCGATCCTCGAATGGTTTGACAATCGGACACCTTACACGTACTTTACTCACGCGGACCTCACGCGACGGCGAGGAGGCCCGTAAGAAGTGGCAGTGGCGCTGGCAGCCCAGACATGGTTCCCAGCAACGTCGGGGGGCGGCCCGCACTTTCCATCGGATGTCCAGCCGGTGGCTTTAGTCCTCATCCGTTGCTCTGAAAGGTCTCACCATGTCCCGTCCCGTCCACCGCCCCCGACGCAAGCACGCCAAGCTCATCGGCGCCGGCGCCCTGCTGGCCGGTCTGGCCGCGTCGGCCACCGTCGTCTGGCAGGCGTCGTACTCCGCGTTCTCGGCCACCACGTCGAATCCGGCCAGCAACTGGTCGGCCGGCAGCGTCGCGCTGTCCGATGACGACTCGAACGCGGCGATGTTCACTGCGAGCAACCTCAAGCCCGGCTCGACCGGCACGAAGTGCATCGCCGTGACGTCGACCGGATCGCTCGCGTCGACCGTCAAGCTGTACGGCACCGGCCCCGCCACCACGAACGCGCTCTCCTCGTCGCTGAACCTGAGCATCGTCCAGGGCACCGGCGGCGGGTTCGGCTCCTGCACCGGGTTCACGCCGCTGGCCTCGGGCTCGCCGGTCTACTCCGGCACGCTCGCCGCGTTCGGCAGCGCGGCGACGAGCTACGCCACCGGACTGGGTAGCTGGGCACCGACGGGTACCGCCTCGGAGACCCGCGTCTTCCAGTTCAGCTACACGCTCGACGCCAACACCCCGAACTCGGCCCAGGGCGGCACCGCCACGATCGGGTTCACCTGGGAAGCGCAGAACGGCTGATCCGACGCTGAGCCGGCACGGGCCAGGACGCCCGTGCCGGCACCGGCGTGACCGGGCGGCGGCGCCTGCCGCCACAGACGACGCAACGCCGAGGAGGTGAGTGCGAAATGAGTGCCGAACCGCTGGACTCGGCCGTCGCGGCAAGCCATGACGCCGGACCTGACACCGGACACCGAGCCGGGCGGCACACCGCGCAGCGGGCCGGCTGGCGCGGCGGCTGGTCCGCTCTGGCCCTCACCGCGCTCGCCCGCGGCCTGCTGACCGTGCTCGCCGGCCTGCTGCTCGTCTGTCTCGTCCCTGCACTGTTCGGCTGGCACCCCACCGTCGTCATGACCGGCTCCATGGAGCCCCGCCTGCACCCGGGCGACGTCGTGATCTCCCGGCCGGTCGCGAGCAGTCAACTGCGGCTCGGCCAGGTGCTACTGGTCACCGACCCCGACCACCCCGGTCGCGAGCGCCTGCACCGACTGGCCGCGTTCGGCAACGACGGCTCGCTGATCCTGCGCGGGGACGCCAACGCCGCGAACGACTCCAGCCCGGTCGCGCGCAGCGCCGTGCACGGTGTCGGCGCGCTCCGGGCTCCGTTGGTCGGCACACCGAAGCTCTGGCTGAGCGAGGGCAGGTACGGCGCGCTCGCGCTGCTGGCCGGCGCGCTCGCCCTTGCCGTCGCGGCCGCGTTCGCCTACCGGCCCGATGACGAGCACGAGGCGGATCGCGCCGAGGGGTCCGCGTCGGATGCAACCGACGCGGCCGACGCCGCCGCCGCTGCAGCGGCAGCCGCGGTCGCCGCAGCCGCCGCCGTGCGCTCGCGCTCCTCGCGGATCACCCGGACCGGCACCGCCTGCCTGATCGCGGCCGCGGTGCTCGGCATCGGCATCCCGGCCGCCGCACCGGCACGGGCGACGACCCGGTTCTCCGCCACAGCGACCAACGCCGCCAACGCCTGGTCGGCGATCCCGTACTTCACCTGCAAGGCCGCGGCCCTGGCGGCCAACCCGTTCCTGTACTACCCGCTCGACGAGACGTCCGGCAGCAGCACCGCGACGGACGCGTCAGGCAACGCGCGCAACGGCAGCTACATCGGCGGCATCACGAAGGGCGCCCCCGGCTCGTGCTCGCGCGACGGTACGGGCGTGACGCTCAACGGCTCGACCGGCTGCATCTCGACCCCGACGCTGGTGTCGAACCCCACCGTGTTCACCATCGAGATCTGGTTCAAGACCACGACGACGAAGGGCGGCAAGCTCATCGGCTTCGGCAGCTCGCGAACCGGTTCGTCGACCAGCTACGACCGGCAGCTGTACCTGACCAACGGCGGCCAGGTCGTCTTCGGCGTCAATTCCAACGCGGTCAAGACGATCGTCAGCCCGCAGTCGTACAACGACAACAGCTGGCACCTCGCCGCCGCCACGCTCTCGGGCTCCGGGATGAACCTCTACCTGGACGGGCAGCTCGTCGCGAACAACGCCGGCGTCACCACCGCGGGGAACTACTCCGGCTACTGGCGCATCGGCTACGACAACCTCACTGGCTGGCCGTCGAAGCCCACGAGCAACTACTTCGCCGGCACGATCGACGACGCGGCCGTCTACACCACCGCACTCACGCCCGGCCAGGTCGCGGCGCAGTACGCCGCCGCCTAGCCAACTATTGCCATCGTCTTGCAATAACGCCTCGTGCCGGTTTACGGTCAGCTCGATGACCGCCGCCGCCCCCACCCGCACAGCGCCGCCCCGCTCGGGCTTCGCTCGCTTCCGCGCGGGCCTGGACCGGCGAGACCGAACCTCGCTCGGCGGGATGCTCGCGTTCATCGTGTTCCTGCACGTCCTCGGATTCGGCATCCTGTTCGGCCTGGTCGTCCCGCACCACTTCCACCTCGGCGGCGAGCACCCCGTGTTCAACGTCGGCGTAGGCGTCCTGGCCTACACGTTCGGCCTGCGCCACGCCTTCGACGCCGACCACATCGCCGCGGTCGACAACACCACGCGCAAGCTGATGGCCGACAACGCGGCGATCACCGATGCCGATCCGACGGCCGAGCCGCGCAAGCCGCTGTCGGTCGGGTTCTGGTTCTCCCTCGGTCACTCGACGATCGTGTTCATGCTGGCGTTCCTGCTCGCGGCCGGGGTGAAGGCGCTCGCGGGTCAGGTCGAGAACGGCGGCTCGAGCCTGCACTCGGCCACCGGCGTCATCGGTGCCTCGGTCTCCGGGACGTTCCTGTGGATCCTCGGGATCCTGAACCTGGTCGTCCTGCTGGGCATCGTGAAGGTGTTCCGCGAGATGCGGGCCGGCGTGTACGACGAGCAGCAGCTGGAGGACCAGCTCAACAAGCGTGGCTTCATGAACCGCTTCCTGGGCGGGCTGACCAGATCCGTCCGCAAGGCCTGGCACATCTACCCGATCGGGCTGCTGTTCGGGCTCGGGTTCGACACCGCGACCGAGGTCGGGCTGCTCGTGCTGGCCGGCGGCGCGGCGGCTTTCAACCTGCCGTTCTACTCGATCCTGGTGCTGCCGATCCTGTTCGCCGCGGCGATGTGCCTGATGGACACGGTCGACGGGGTGTTCATGAACGCCGCCTACGGCTGGGCGTTCGCCAAACCGGTCCGCAAGGTTTTCTACAACATCACCATCACGGCGATCTCGGTCGCCGTCGCGCTCGTCATCGGCACGATCGAACTCGGCGGCCTGGTCGCCTCGGAGCTGAGCCTGTCGGGCTCGTTCTGGAACTGGTTCGAGAACATCGACATCAACTTCCTCGGCTTCGTGATCGTCGGCATGTTCGTCGCCACCTGGGTGATCGCGCTCTCGGTATGGCGCTTCGGGCACATCGAAGAGCGCTGGAGCGCCCACCTCGGCGCCGGCGAGGTGGCGGATTGATCGCCTAGGAG